>JAYEOQ010000052.1:0-19767 GCA_034723215.1 Campylobacterota bacterium
AACTCTCTTACAACCTTACTAAAATCTACAAAAAATAGATCTGATTTAGTAAACACATTTGCTATAAATCTAGAAAAAGTTTTAAGAGGACCTATTACTCAGTGGGCAGAAGATATTTTTAGTAAGAGATAGTATTACTTATTTTAAATAACTTACTTTAAATAGTTTATATTATTTAAAGTAAATAATTGATATTATTTATATAAATAAAAAGGTATATTATGCAAAATCCATTTAACTATTTTTCAATAGCCACAGATAATAACTTTTGTAATAGAGACAAAGATATAGAGTTGTTAAAAAAATATATCTTAAACTCTTCAAATGTTGTATTGTTTTCTAAACGTAGATATGGCAAAACAACACTTATAAAAGAGGTTTTAAAAAATCATCTTCCAAAAAGTATCTATAAAGTATATATTGACCTATATGGTATACAAGATAAATATGATTTTATACAACGGTTAAGCCTAGAGATATCAAAGCTTTATAGTGTTGGAGATATTAAACAAACACTTTTAAACTTAAAAAATATCTTTACAAAAATTTCATTTTCTCTAACTATAAATCAAAAAACTGCAATGCCTGAAATAAAACCAGAATTTATAAAAAAAGATTTCCAATTATTACTTGATGAGTTACTAGACGGTTTTGTAAACTTTCTAGATACAAATAATAAAAAAGCAGTTATTGCTATGGATGAATTTCAAGAGATATTAAATATTAAAGAGATTGACATAGAAGCGATATTAAGAACAAAAATACAATATCATAAAAATGTATCATATATATTTACAGGTTCAAAACAACATTTACTAACAAATATGTTTAATAATAATAAAAAACCATTTTATGCAATGAGTACAAATTTTGAACTTAAACCTATTGATGAAGATATTTTTTTTGAGTACTCAAAAAAACGATTCAAATTAAAAGATATAACCCTTACAAAAGAGATTTTTTCAAATATTTATAATCTTTGTGACAAAGAGACAAGGGCTATTTTAAAAATATGTTATGAACTATTTGAGCATAATAAAAACTCTACAATTAATAATAAGATTTTAGATAATATAATAGAGATGATAAATCTTCAAAATGATTCTGTATATAGACTATTAAGTGATACTTTAACAACAAATCAAATCATTGTATTAAAAATCATAGCAA
This sequence comes from Campylobacterota bacterium, assembly GCA_034723215.1. Classification (GTDB taxonomy): domain Bacteria; phylum Campylobacterota; class Campylobacteria; order Campylobacterales; family Arcobacteraceae; genus JAIOSF01. Next base: position 1,171 of record JAYEOQ010000052.1, read on the forward strand.
ATGAATATAAAGAGATATTATCATTAGAAATATCTAAAAAATACAATATCTCAATCCAATCAATAAAAAGTGCCATCAATTCTTTAATGAAAAAAGAGTTACTTTATAAAAATGAGAATAAATATATTGTCTACGATAAAGAGTTTGATTTTTGGTTAAAGTAAAATTTAGATAAAATACGAAAAAAGATAGCAATAAAGAGGAATTTAATATGGTAGAAAGATACGCAAGACCAGAGATGACAAAAAACTGGACTCAACATGCAAGATATGCGGCATGGCTTGAGGTTGAAAAAGCAGCTGTAAAAGCTTGGAATAAACTTGGACTTATCCCTGATGAAGATTGTAAAAAGATTGTTAAAAATGCTTCGTTTTCAGTTGAGAGAATTGAAGAGATTGAAGCTGTTACAAAACACGATCTGATTGCATTTAATACAAGTGTTTCAGAATCACTGGGTGATGAGTCAAGATGGTTCCATTATGGTATGACATCTTCTGATGCTGTTGATACAGGTGTTGCTATTCAGATGAGAGATTCATTAAAAATTATCATCAAAGATGTAAAAATGTTAATGAAGTCTATTAAAAAAAGAGCAAAAGAGCATAAAATGACACTTATGGTAGGAAGATCACATGGTATCCATGGTGAGCCTATCACATTTGGTCTAACTTTAGCAGTTTGGTATGATGAGATGGCTAGACATCTTAAAAATTTAAAACAAACTATGAAAGTTATTGCGGTTGGTCAAATCTCTGGTGCTATGGGTAACTTTGCTCACGCTCCACTAGAACTTGAAGAGTATGCGATGAAAGAGCTTGGACTTAAACCTGAGCCTTGTTCAAATCAAGTAGTTCATAGAGATAGATATGCAAGACTAGCAACGGCACTAGCTTCTATGGCTTCAACTATAGAAAAATTTGCTGTACAAGTTAGACATCTTCAAAGAACAGAAGTTTACGAATGTGAAGAGTATTTTGCAAAAGGGCAAAAAGGTAGCTCAGCTATGCCTCATAAAAGAAATCCAATTTTGACTGAAAATATCACTGGATTAGCTAGAACTATTAGAGCATACGCAACTCCTGCAATGGAAAATGTAGCTTTATGGCACGAAAGAGATATCTCTCACTCATCAAATGAAAGATTCTGGTTACCGGATGCATTTATCACAACTAACTTTATGCTTCACAGAATGAACAATGTAATTGCAAACTTAACTGTTATGCCTGAAAATATGATGAAAAACCTTAACTTAACTGGTGGACTTGTATTTTCTCAAAGAGTACTACTTGAACTTCCAATTAAAGGAGTGAGCCGAGAAGATGCTTATAAAATTGTTCAAAGAAATGCTATGAAAGTTTGGGAAGAGATCCAGCAGGGTAAAGCAACTACAAATAAAAAAGGTGAGTCTTTATACTTAGGTCATCTTTTAGCTGATAAAGAGTTAAGAAAATCATTAAGTGAGAAACAAATTAGAGAGTGTTTTAACTACGAGTATTATACAAAGAATGTAAACGCAATCTTCAAAAGAGTATTTAAAAAGTAAATAATAGCACTACTACTTCGTTAGAAATTCTTCATTTGCATATAGCAAACTTTAGAATTTCTGCCTTGTATTAGCACGATTCTTTACTTTTTTTAGTCAATGAAAACATTTTTAGATACAACTGATAAATCATTTACTTTTAGTTCTTGTGATGGTTGCCCCTCAAAATGTTGTGATGGTAAAGAGGGGACAATCTTTTCTCAACTTATTTTAGATGATTTTGAAGTTGTAGCAAAAAACTTTCCTATTTTATTTACATTTGGAGAGATGGGTTATCTGAAAGCTAATATTTTATTTAGTGATGGAAAAAGTTTTTGCCCATATATTACAAACCATCAATGCACTATATATAATGAGAGACCATCTATCTGTAGAGTTTATCCACTTAGTCCAAATCTTGATAATAAAGTATATATAGATGATAGTTGCCCAGCTATAAACACCAAACTTGGTCAATCTATAGTAAAAAATGGGCAAGCTACAAATAATTTTAACTACCCAACACTAGAAAACTATCAAGATAAGTTTATAAATACACATCTTCATCTTGAACAGTTTAATGATAAAAAAAATTTTGAAAAAGTGATTATTATTAATAGTGTAGAATTTTATAAATATATAGGTACAAAAAGTGATTTTTATCTTGATTTACACCTATTATCTTTAAACTATTTAGATAGATATAAATAGTATTATTAAATAAAAATATTAATACCTCTATTAAACTATTGTTAATACTTTTCTAATATAATTACAAAATCAATTTATAAGGATTTATTATGTTTAACAAAGCATTTGCAATTATTATATTATTTGCATCTTTAAGTTTTGCAGATTTTATCGGCCTTACGCCAATACAACTTCAAGAAAAGATAGACAAAAACATTACCCTTATAGATATAAGAACTCCACCAGAATGGATTCAAACAGGTATTGTACCAACATCAAATAAAATTATGTTCTTTGATGAAAAAGGCAATTATAATGTTGAAGCATGGTTAGAAAAGTTTGGAAAACTTGTAAAAGACAAAAATCAACCTTTTGTATTAGTATGCAGATCGGGAAATAGAACAGGTTCTGTTGGTAATTTTTTATCAAATAAGCTAAATTTTAAGAATGTTTACCATTTACAAGATGGTATAAATTCTTGGATAAAAGAAAATAGAAAAATTACACACGAGCAATAGCTCTTGATTTATAAAATAAAATCACAAGGATATAGTTTATTATGAAAGAAACATTCACACACAAAGTATTAGATATATTGTTCTCTACAAAAACAATGATAATCTTATTTGCCACTTTAGCTATAGGTGCTGCAGTTGCCACATTTATAGAAAATGATTATGGAACTTCAACAGCAAGAGTTGTTGTTTATAACCACTTATGGTATGAGATAGTTTTAACTTTATCAATTATCAATCTAAGTGGTATTATCTATAGAAGAAAAATGTGGAGACAAAAAGCAAAATTTATCTTTCATATATCATTTGTAGTGATGCTAATAGGTGCAGCTATGACTAGATATATTGGATATGAGGGTATTATGCATATAAAAGAGGGGCAAACTCAAAGTCAAATGGTATCTCTTGAACCATATTTTCAGGTAAATATTGAGCATGATGGGAAAAAGTATTATGCAGAGTTTCAAAAAGAGTTTGGTGCTTTAGGGGATAATAGTTTTAACTATAATGTTCAATTTGCAGATAAACTGTTTAATATGCAACTAGAAAAATACACTTTTGCAAAAAAAGGTGCCGCTACAATGAATCTAATAGCTACAAAATTTACAATTGATGGTGAATCAAAAGTAGAAAAACTTGTAGGTCAAAGAGGTTCTCCAGGACTTACTAGAGATATGCTATTTAAAAATAATATTAAAGTAAGTGTATCTTATGGTTCAAAAAATATGTCTGTACCATTTGCAATAAGATTAAATGACTTTCAACTAGATAGATACCCAGGAAGTATGTCTCCATCATCTTATGCAAGTGAGGTGACAGTTGTAGATAAAGTAAACAATGTAGAGTTTGATTACAGGATTTTTATGAACTCAACTCTAAAATATGGTGGTTATCAATTTTTTCAAAGTTCATATGACCCAGATGAGAAAGGTACTGTACTTTCTGTAAACAATGACCCAGGGACTATACCTACTTATATAGGATATTTTCTACTAACTTTAGGACTTATAATGAATATGTTTGATAGCAAATCAAGATTTGCTAAACTTATAAAATATACTAAACAATTTAATAGTATAGCTATAATTGCGATTTTATTTACTTTTTTAAATATTGATGCAAATGCAAATACAAATTTAAATCTAAAAAACAATGAAACTCTTACTTATTTAGATAATTATAAAAAAGATTCTAAAGAGACTGCAAACTTATTTAGTAAACTTGTAACTCAATCAAATATGGGACGGATGAAACCCCTAGACTCATTAAATAATGAGATATTAAATAAACTTACAAGAAAAAGTTCATTTTTAGGGATGGATGCAAATCAAGTTGTATTAGGTATGTTAAGTCGTCCAGATATTTGGCGAAATTTAAAAATGTTGAAAATTAAAACACCAAAATTAAAAAAAGTATTAGGTGTTGAATCTACAAGAAAACATCTTGCTTTTTCAGAAATATTTACTCCAGAGGGTAAGTATAAATTAAAAGAGTTAGTAGGTGAAGTAAATGCGATGAACCCAAATAAAAGAGGTACATTTGAAAAAGATGTTATCAAACTTGATGAGAGATTAAATATCGCATATATGGTTTACTATGGAAATCTATTTAAAGTATTCCCTCGTCCAAATGATGGGCATAATCATGGTGCTAAAAATAAATGGTACAACCCAATGGATGCTATGGGTGACTTTCACGAAAAAGATAAAAAAATAATAGATATGATGGTTTCAGGTTTTATTAACAATGTTGTCTCAGCTAAATATAGTGAAGCAAATAAATATATCGACTTAATATCTCAATATCAACAAAAAATAGGTAAAGATGTAATTCCATCAGTAGATACAATAAACAGTGAAATTTTATTTAATAAACTAAATATTTTCTCTAAATTAACAATAGCATATATTATAGTTGGACTTATTCTGTTTGTAGTTTCATTTTTAACAGTATTTAATAAAAAATGGCACTCACAAAAAGTAAATACAATATTTTTTGTAATACTTGCAGTTTTATTTGCTCTACATACTTTTGGTATGGGGCATAGATGGTATGTAAGTGGTCATGCACCATGGAGTGATACTTATGAGTCATTGGTTTATATAGCTTGGTCTGCTATGTTTGCAGGGGTTGTTTTCTTTAGAAAATCACTTATGGCTTTAAGTGCAACAGTTGTTATGGCTGGTGTATTTATGTTTACAGCGCACTTAACAGGTATAGACCCACAAATTACAAATCTAGTTCCAGTTCTTAAATCATACTGGCTAACTATCCATGTATCTATTATCACTGGTTCTTATGGATTCTTAGCAATTGGTGCTATGCTTGGATTTATGGCTTTACTTCTGTTTATCTTTAGATCTCCATCAAGACCACATATAGATGATTCTATTAGACATATAACTGCGATAAATGAAGCAGCTCTTATAATAGGTCTAGCAGCTCTTGTTGTTGGTAACTTTTTAGGTGGAGTTTGGGCAAATGAGTCTTGGGGTAGATACTGGGGATGGGATCCAAAAGAGACTTGGGCTTATGTAGCAATTGTATTTTATGCTTTAGTTTTACATCTTAGAATGATACCAAAACTAAATACTCCATTTATATTTGCAGTATCATCTACATTAGTATTTTCAACAATTTTAATGACATACTTCGGTGTAAACTTTTACCTAAGTGGAATGCACTCATATGCTACAGGTGATCCTGTACCAGTACCAACATGGGCTTATGTATTGACAATATTAGTGTTTGTAGTAGTTGCTATAGCAAGTAGAAAACGAGATTTACCTAAACTAAAAATTTAGCTAAGGGGAAAATATAATTATGAAACTTAATACACATTTAGAACTAGATAATTCATTAAATGGAAAAGTTGTAGAACTTAAAGATGGTTATTCAAAAGTAGAATTAACTACAACTTCACAAATGGTTGCAGACTCAAATGGACTTATCCATGGTGGATTTATATTTTGTGCTGCAGATTATGCTGCTATGTCAGCTGTAAATCACCCTTATGTTGTTTTAGCAAAAAGTGAAATAAAATTCACTGCACCTGTTAAACTAAATGATATAGTTACACTAGAAGCAACTATAACTGAACAAAATGGGATAAAATCAACAGTTGATGTTACTGCAACTGTTGAAGATAAAACAGTTTTCAAAGGTCTATTTTATACAGCTACTTTAGAAAAACATGTTTTAGAGATATAATATATTATTACTCTACTATATGCCCCACAAATTTAGACATATTATCTAAAATCTTTCCACCTTTTCTAAACCCCAAACCACAAGCTTCATAAGAGTAAAATACTCCAGCTTGGTAGTGGTCACCATTTGTATCTTGAGGAAACTCTACATATTCTTGATAGATAGGTTTAAAGTTCTCATATACACCATCTGTTTTTATATCAAGTGAGTTATCTTCATTTACAATAGCTACATTTGCACCCTCTCTTCCAAAACACATCTTTTCAACCTGTTTAGTACTTTGAAGCGGTTCAAATGATGTTTCCAACAGCAGTGGATGATTTGGATACATATCCCATAATACTTTCATAATACCTTTTGATTGAAACATCAAAGTATATGCAGGATTAAAAATAATAGCTTTTTTATCATTTAAAATATCTGTTAGTATCACAGCTAACTCACCCTCATCAATCCCTATATCTTCCCACGGAATAAGTTTAAACCAAAACTCAAATAGTTCACCCTCTTTTGTGATACCATCATCACTAAACTCAACATCTTCCATATAAGCAAAATCAGTTTTATACCCAACTTCACTAGCTATATGTTGAAGAAGTTTAACTGTATGCTCCTCTTCAATATTTCCAGCAATTGAACTAAATAAAATCTTCCAATTTAGTTTCTCATAATGTTTTTCAAAATCTTCAATATCACTATTTAAAGTTACAAATCTTTTAAAGTTATCTTTTAGTGCTTCATATAAAGAGTTAAATTGAGATGATTCTTCAAGTTCATTATACTTTAACATAGCCCATTGTATTATTGAAGTTTCAAAAACTGCCGTTGGTGTGTCTGCATTAAACTCAATAAGTTTTATAGGCTTACCATCAATTCCACCAGCTAAATCAAACCTACCATAAAGATGCCAGTGAACATCATCTTCCCAAGAAGTTTTAATAAGTTCTACAAGATTAAAAGGGATATCAAGTTCATGAAATAGATTGTTTTCTATCACATATTCACCGGCTTCACAATACATATCATACAACTCATTTGCAGCCTCATAGTAACCGTTTGCTTCATCTTTGGTAACCACTACAACCTCATCACTTATGTATGAACTATTATCTAAATCTGTATGCCAAGTAAATCCAATAGATTCTAAATACTCATTTGTAAGTGGTTTTAATTTTTTTAAATTCATTTTATCCCTATAATCCTGGTGCTTTCCACATGCTTGTAGTGATATTTTTATCTACTAGTTTTAGTTGTGCTTCGTATGCTTTTATCCATCTCTTTTCTAATTTTTTATATATTTTATGATTCTTTTTATTTGGTAAGTACTCTTTTTCCCAAACTACAAGTTTTTTTGCTCCATCTTCTATGCTACTATATATACCTGCACCAACACCTGCAGCTATTGCACCACCTAATGCGGTTGCTTCTTTTACTTTTGGAACTTTAATTTTACAATTTGTTACATCAGCTAATATCTGACACCACAGTGGACCTTTACTTGCACCAGAGGCAAAAACAATCTCTTTTACTTTTATATTTGTAAATTTTTCTATATTTTGAAGATTTATATTTGAAACTATACAAGCATTTTCTTGTAAACTTCTAAACATACTAGCTTTATTACAAACTATTGGATCGATACTTAGATTTAAAAAACTAGGACTTGCATGGTACCACTTACCATATTTCATACTATCACTAAATATTGGTAATATATCATAAGAACCAACTGGTATTTTTGAAGCCTTTTGTTCAAGTAAACTATAAGTATCAATACCTAACTTTTTAGCCTCTTTTATCTCCTCTTGACAAAAAGCATCTCTAAACCATCTCATAACCAAACCACTAAAAAAAGTTATCCCCTCTGCTTGAGAAAGGTTATCAACTACATGTGGATTTACCCTTATGCTCATATCTTTTGGAGGTTTTGTAGAAGCTGGAAGATTAACAATCTGTTGCCAAAAGCTACCACCTAAGATAGCTACTTGATTTTGTTTTACTACACCAAGTCCTGCTGACCCCAACTGAACATCTCCACCACCCATAATAACTTTTGTTTTTTTAGATAGTCCTGTTTGCATTGAAGCTTGTGTTGTTACATATCCTACAGCTTCACCTGTTTGAAAAGTAGGTGGAAATATATCATCTTTTATCCCAATTTTAGCAGCCATCTTTGGTAACCAATCTCTACTTTCTAAAGAGTATATTCCCGTAGTTCCACCATTACTTGGATCAGTTGCAATTATATCACTAAGCTTTGCAATTATCCAATCACTAATCATAGATATTGATGCTATTTTATTGTAGATTTCTGGTTTATTATTTTTCACCCAAAGAAGTCGTGGTAATGCACCAAGTGCAAATGTTTGTCCACTTTTTTTATAAAACTCTTTTTCAAGTTTAGGATAAGTTTTATTTAGATACTTTACCTCTTTTGAAGCTCTTGCATCTACATTTGCAACTGCAAAAAGTTCTTCACCTTTGTTATCATAAAGAACTATACCCTCTCTCATACTTGAAGCTGTTACAGCAACTATATCATCACCTGTAAGTTTAGCGTCACTTAGTGCTTTTTTAATACACTTAACTACAAGCTTCCAATTCTTTTTAAAATCAAAGCTCATACTATTAGAAACATTTTTTTCCTGCTTGTGTTCCCACTCTATTTGCCCTATACTTATTTGATTTCCGTTGATATCAAATATAACTGCCCTTACGCTTCCTGTACCTGCATCTATTGTCATTAAGTGGTTCATAGAGTGACCTTTTTAAATATTTTAGTTAATTGTTATTGAGCATCCATTAGATTTCTATAAAATTTTGTATAGTTTGTATCACCTTCATCTCTTGCTTTCATAGCTGATCTAGGATGTTCAACTAATTGACCTGTTAACATATACGGGATAGAGTATCCCCAATCTAACTCTTTCTCTAATGGAACTATAAATTTTTCTATAAACTCTAATACTGGAAGTTGTTTATACTTTGGATTTTTAAGGAAACCTATTAAAAGTTCCATAGCACAGTTTCCTGCGCCTCTTCCCAATCCAGAGATAGTAACATCTAAAAAGCTTGTTCCATACATCATAGCTTCAATTGTATTTGCAAAAGCTAATTGAATATTATTATGTGCATGGATACCAACTTGTTTACCATTTGCTCTTGCAATTTTTACATATTTTTGTGTAAGTTTATTTATCTCTTCTGGATAAAATGAACCAAATGTATCAGCTATATAGATAACATCTACACTTGTTTTACTTAACATCTCTAAAGCTTCATCAAGTTCTGTATCAAAACATTTTGCAACTGCCATAAGATTTACTGTAGTCTCATAACCTTTAGCATGAGCTTCCTCTATAAGTTCAATTGCAGCAGGGATTTGGTGAATATATGTAGCTATTCTAATCATATCAACAACAGATTCACTTTTTGGTAATAGTTCAGAGTTTACAGTTCTTCCAATATCCGACATAACTGCTATTTTTGTATCTGTATCATTTTCACCAACTATTCTTCTAATATCTGCCTCTTCACAAAAATTCCAAGCACCAAACTCTTTATCACACATAAGTGTTTTAGAGTTATTCTTTCCTATCTCAATATAATCTATACCAGCAGCAACACAAGTATTATAAACACCTTTTACAAAATCATCTGTAAAGTGAAAGTTATTTACGAGCCCACCATCTCTAATAGTACAATCAAAAACTTTTATATCTTCTCTTACAGTTAACATTGTTCCCTCTTTTTCTATCATTTTATTACTCCTCTTTTTATTTTATTTATTTATTTTTAATTATGCATTTTTCATAGTTTCGGCTATCATAAATGCCAACTCTAAAGATTGGTCTGCATTTAATCTAGGGTCACATTGAGTATGATATCTACTTGTTAAATCATCTGTTTTAATATCACACGATTTACTACCTGTACACTCTGTTACATCTTGACCTGTCATCTCTAAGTGGATACCACCTGCAACACTACCTTGAGCTTTATGAATTTGGAAAAATTGTTTTACTTCATTTAAAATATTTTCAAAATCTCTAGTTTTGTAACCATTTGGTGCTTTCTCAACATTACCATGCATTGGATCACAACTCCAAACTATTTTTTTACCTTCAGATTCTACTTTTGCAAGTAGTTTAGGGTATAAATCAGCAACTTTATCTGCCCCCATTCTAACTATAAGATTTAATCTTCCTGCTTCATTGTCAGGATTTAACTTATCAATCAATCTAATAAGTTCATCCTCTTTCATTGTTGGTCCTACTTTACAACCAATAGGATTTTTAATACCTCTAAAGTATTCAATATGAGCTTCATTTAAATCTCTAGTTCTATCACCTATCCACAACATATGAGCTGAACAGTCATAATAATCACCAGTTAAACTATCTTTTCTAGTAAGTGCTTCCTCGTAATTAAGTAAAAGTGCTTCATGAGATGTATAAAGTGTTGTTTGGTTTAAACTTGGTGTATTTGCAGAGTTGATTCCACAAGCTTCCATAAACTTTAAACTTTCACTTATTCTTGTAGCTAACTCTTCATATTTTACACCTAAAGAGTGGTCTTTCATATAGTCTAAATTCCAACTATGAACTTTATTCAGATCAGCCATTCCACCTCTTGCAAATGCTCGAAGTAGATTTAATGTAGCTGCACTTTGGTTATATGCTTTTAATAGTTTTTTAGGATTTGGTGCTCTTAATTTATAATCAGCTTTAATATCATTTACTATATCACCTCTATAACTTGGGTACTCAACTCCATCAATAGTTTCAAAATCACTACTTCTAGGTTTTGCAAATTGTCCTGCAATTCTTCCAACTTTTACTACAGGTTTACCACCACTAAATGTCATAACTACAGCCATCTGCATCATAACTTGAAAAAGTGATTTTATATTGTTTGCATCAAAAGCATTAAAACTCTCTGCACAATCTCCACCTTGAAGTAAAAATGTATCACCAGAAGCAACTGAAGCTAATTGTGATTTTAAAGCTCTAGCTTCTTGGGCAAAAATAAGAGGAGGGTAAGTAGCTAACTCTTTTTCCACTTTTTTTAATTTTTTCATATCTTCATAAATTGGCTGTTGTTTTATTGGAAAATCTCTCCAGCTACTTGGTGTCCAAATATTACTCATGCTTTCTACCTTGTCCTATATAATATTAACTTAATTTAACTTTTTTTAATAACTCTTCAAATGATACCTTAAAGGCACTCAAACCATCTTGAAGTAATTCACTATATGTACTATTTATATCAATTTGGTTACTTTTTAAATCTTCTAAATATTTATCACATAAATCTTCATCTAAAATCTCTGATTCTACTTTTGAACCATCTTTAATCCATGAGTTAATTGTAGCTAATGGTGCTGTATTTATACTATTTGGAAATATTAATTTATCGATATAGTAACTTTTTACTAAATCATCACCTTTCACACCAGTTGATGCAAAAAGTGTTCTTATGTTTGCGTTATTAAATTTTTCGATTTTATAGTAACACTTTGTTGCATTTACAATACCAACTTTTGATACTTCTAAATCTTTATTTTTAAGTTTTTCATCTAAAAGTCTATCAAATCTACTAACAAATATAGAAACTACACCTTTAGTATCTTTTCCACTTTTTTTAATACCAGAGTTTAAAGCTTTTGCTGATTCTTCTGCTTGATGTGGAGAGAAAATTAATGTTGCATTTACATTTATCCCCATTGAAGTTAGATGCTCCATAGCACCATACCCAGCTTTTGTAGCTGGTATCTTTATCATAACATTATCAAATCCAATTTGACTATATAATCTAGCACCCTCCTCTATTGTCCCCATCATATCATTGCACAAAGTTGGGTCAACTTCTATAGAGATAAAACCATCATTTGCATCTTTATCATGTAGTGGTTTTAGTATCTCTGCTGCTCTTTTAATATCTGTTATTACCAACTCTTCATATATCTTCTTGTTTTCATTTGCTTGTAACATATTTATCTGTTGTGTATATGCAGACGAAGTTGATATAGATTGTTGAAAAATAGCAGGATTACTTGTAGCTCCATGTACTATATTTTCATTTATTATATTTTGAAATTCATTTTCTAAAAAATCTCTCTCAATAAAATCACACCAAATTGAATAATTTATATCTTCTCTTAAATTCATATTTTCTCCAATTATTTAATTTTTTTACAAATTAAATCTTTTTCTACATTTCGTTTAAAATCTTTTAATACAAAACCTTTACACTCTTCATTGGTATCTTTATTTGTAAAGCTTATTGTATATTTCAACCCTTTTACATTGATATCTTCTCTTAAAAACTGATGATTAGCATATACTTTTACATTTGATACATTTTTATATCCAAGTGTATGCAATATTTTAGTTACTTTTGTAGCTTGACCAAAAGAAACAAGAAAAAACCATAAAATACCCAATACACCTATTATAACCATATATATCACTGTTTTTTTAGGTAGTTTTCTAACCTCGTGTTCCATGCTTATCCTTAAAATATTAAACTAATTTTTGCCATTTTACCATAATTTAGCTATAATGCACTTTATGAAAAATGTACTAGTGATATTAGATGGACAAATTGCAAAACACCTTGTAAAAAGGATGATTGACTTAAATAATAATTTAAATCAATATGATATTGTTTATACTAATGATAATGTATTACCAGCAGATGTTCCATCAAATTTTATACTTTATAAATTTGATCCTACAAGCTTCTCAAAGTTACAATTTATACTCAATAAAGAGTTATACCAAGATGCACTTATTGTGTTAAATAGTAAAGAGGATACATTAGCAGTAATTCATAATATTAGAATAAAATATAAAAATCTTAACTTTACTATATATGACCAATGGGACTTAGAGTTAAATGATAAAAATATCCAATACTACAAAGGTAATGATATTCTATCTAATGGTCTAGTTGAACAACTTCCAAACATACCTGTTTTTGCCCAAAATATTGGGAATCGTCAAGGTGAGATAATGGAGATAAAGATCCCTTTTGGAAGTACCTATGCATATAGATATGTAGGGAGTATTGGACAAAAAGATTGGAAAATAGTTGCATTGTATAGAAATCAAAAACTTATCACAATTAAACCATCACTTATATTACTACCAAATGATGTAATTATAACTATTGGTAGACCTGATGTTTTAATCCAAGTATATAATGCTATCTCTAAATCTCAAACACAATTTCCTATGCCTTTTGGTAGAAATATATATCTCTATATTGATATGTATATACAAAAAGAGGATGAGATACTTAATGCAATAGAGGATACAAAAATTCTCCATAAAAGGATGAAAAACAGATTTTTGATTGTAAAAATTACAAGACATACAACAGTTGAACTTTTAAATAAAATTAAATTTGCATTAGTTGATATTGATGATTTAATTATTGATATGGATTACCATAATCTTGGTATTCAAAATATACTAAAAAGAGATAAGGGTAAATTTGATATTGGGATGATTGTTTTAACAAATAGTTTATTGAGTTATAAAGAAGCTATTAAAAATATTATAACATTAAAATTACCAATTTTTAAAGTTGGAGATGAGAATATCTCATCATTAAAAAGTTCACTTGTACTTTTAAATGATAATAACCTATATGAACAGATATCACCAATTTTATTTGATATTTCAAATCAACTAAAAGTTACACCTAAAGTATTTGATTTAGATCCAATTGGTGATACACAAAGAGATGATTTAATAGCCCACTTAAATAATTTATCAAAAATATTTAACCAAAATATCACACTAGTAAAAGAGAAACTAAACCCTATTAGAAGATTGGAAAAAGAGCAAAATATTTTACAAATTTTACCTTTGCAAGATGCAATGTTCAAAAAAAGAGGATTTAAATTTTTTAGGACTAATAGTGACCTTTTATCTTATGATATGAATAGATACAATCAAATTTTAATACCTGTAATTGAAGAGTTAAGTTAATATATCAAACTCTTCAATAACTTTAAATCCAACCATACCATTCATTACAGCAATCTTTTTACAACTTTTTAAATCATCAACAGTTATATCTGCCTCTTTAATAAAATTCTCATCTAGCAACCTATCTCTTGTAGTTCCCAAAAGTAGCGGTGTTTTTGGAGTTAACCAAATACCATCCTTATAAATAGCAATATTAGCAATAGAGGTATCTGTAACTAAACCATTTTTAACAATAATTATCTCATCACAACTCTTTTTTTTTGAATATAAAGTATCAATACTATCTCTATTTAATGATTTATATCTATACTCAATCTTATCATCAAATACTATCTTAAAGCTTTTTATTTGCCTTGGTATATATGGGAAATAACTTATATCGATAATATCATCCTTATCATAGATAACTTTACACCTAAAAAGTGAAGCTTTTGGGGGATATATATATTCACCCAAATTTATATTTTTTGCTATAGTTCTTGATATTCTTTTTTGATGATATTCTAAGTTAAATACCTCTTCATCTTCACATTTTATTGTTTCAAAGTATTGTTCATTTATCATGGAATATATACCTTATCTAGCATCTCGTTATATTCACTATTTATCTCACTATCACCAGTGATACCACCACCACTTTTATACACCATATCTCCATTAAAGTTTTTCTCTATAAATCTTATCATCACTCCACTATCCAAAGTTTCACCATCAAAAACTCCAAAAACTCCTGTAAAATAATCCCTATCATAATCTTCAATATCTTTTATTAATTCAACTGTTTTTTTCTTTGGAGTTCCTGTTATACTACCTGCTGGCAAAAGAGAAGTTAATATATCACCTATATTATTTTGCCAACAACTATTTAACTCACCAGATATTTTAGAACTTACTTGAAGTAACTCTTTTTTTCCTGCTTTTATTTTATCTATATATCTAAAACTATCAACTTTAACTTTTGAAGATACTATTGATAGATCATTTCTTAAAAGGTCAACCACCATAGTATGTTCAGCTAACTCTTTTTGGTTATTTAAAATAATATTTTTTGCATCTTTAATATTTGCATCTATTGTCCCTTTCATTGGGTATGTAAATATTTTATTCTCTTTTATCTCTATAAATCTTTCAGGGGAAAAACAAACAAACTTATCTTTATAATATAACTT
The DNA here is from genome assembly GCA_034723215.1 of Campylobacterota bacterium. Classification (GTDB taxonomy): domain Bacteria; phylum Campylobacterota; class Campylobacteria; order Campylobacterales; family Arcobacteraceae; genus JAIOSF01. The sequence goes on from JAYEOQ010000052.1 coordinate 16,277, forward strand.
AAATTTTGCATCTGATATATCATATATCTCTTTTAAACTTTTATCAATTTTTATATCTGTTTTTGTTGTTAAATTTAAAAGGTAACTATTTCCATTTTGAATATTTGATTTTACTTTATCAAATTTAATTTTGTAATTTTCTAATTTTATTGGTGATATTTTAAGTTGAGTAATTTGATGTTTTTTTTCAATATCATTATCTATTTGATATAAAATATTATTTGGTAAATCTTTTAATGCAACTACATCGTAGTTCACCATATCAAAATCTATAACAAAAAAAAATGGCTCTTTTTTAGAGCCATAATAATTCAACCTATCTTTTAGTTCCAATTATTGCTCAAGTATAAGTTTCTTCAAGCATGCCATTCTAACAGCAACACCATTTGAAACTTGCTCTAAAACTTTGCATCTTTTATCTTCAAGCATCTCATCACTAATATCAATATTTCTATTAACTGGTCCTGGGTGCATAAGTAAAATATCTTTTTTTCCCATTATCTTTTTTGTTATACAATATTTTTTTGCATACTCTTTCTTACTTTTCTCTAACTCTTCTGGTAAAATATTTTCATCGTGTCTTTCATGTTGAACTCTTAAACTCATAATAATATCAATATTTTTAATCACTTTTTTTAGATTTGTTGTTGTTTTATGTTTTGATTTTACATTAAACTTTTTTGGTGCTACAAGTGTAAGATTTAATCCAAATCTTGGTAACAATTCTAAATTTGATGATGCAACTCTTGAGTTTAGAATATCCCCTACTATAGCAATATTTTTATCATCTATATCATCATCAAAATACTCAACAATTGTAAATAGATCCAACAATGCTTGTGTAGGGTGTGCATTTTTACCATCACCTGCATTTAATATAGGACAATCTACTTGTGATGTTAAACTTTGAGGCAAGCCACAATCACTATGTCTAATAATAATAGCATCTGGTTTCATTGCATTTAGGTTAGCAACTGTATCTTCAACTGTTTCACCTTTTTTTGTAGAACTTGTTTGAACTTCAAGATTTACTACATCTGCACCTAATCGTTTTGCTGCAACTTCAAAACTACTTCTTGTACGCGTTGAGTTTTCAAAAAAAAGTGTTACAATTAGCTTCCCTTTTAGTAAACTATTTGATTGTAAGTCTTTAAATATCCTTGCGTCATTAAATAATTCTTTTATATCTTTATTTGTGAAATCTGCTGTTGTAATTAAATGTTTCATATTATGCCTCTAATTTTAATATATAATTATATCATATTTTTATAAATCAATACTTCGTTGTGTGATTTTTTTCAACCACTCATTTAATGTTTTTTCATACCCTATATTCTTACTATTATAAAACTCTAAATCTTTTTCTAAATAGTTTTGTTTTACATATCCTCCAAAGTTATGTGGATACTCATAGCCTATATTTGAATCTTGCAGATGAATTGGAATATCCAAAATCTCACTGTTTTTTATATATTCAAGTGTTTGGTTTATAGCATTATAGGAGCTATTTGATTTAGGACAAGAAGCTAAATAGATCACACATTGGCTAAGTATAATTTTTGATTCTGGATAACCTATTTTTGAAGTAGATACCATTGTACTTGTAGCTAAGTTTAATGCATTTGGATTTGCATTTCCTATATCTTCTGAAGCTAAAATTACTAATCTTCTTGTAATATATTCTACAGACTCTCCACCATCAATTAATCTGCCTAAATAGTATAGTGATGCATCTACATCACTTCCTCTTATGGATTTAATCATAGCACTTGTAATATCATAATGACTTTGAGATGAACTAACACCATCACCCATACTATTTTCTCTTAACTCTTTTAATAACTCTTTAGTGATATTATTATCTACTTTAGAAGCAAAATCAATAAGATTTAATAAAGCTCTACCATCCCCTCCACTACTAACTATAAGGTAATCTAAGGCATCTTTATCTATCTTTATATCAAGATGCTTTACAGCTTTTGTAGCTAATATATTTAGTTCATTTTGTGTTAATAATTTAAATTCATATATAAAACTTCTTGATCTTATACCTGCCGTTAAGCTAAAATATGGATTTTCTGTACTTGCCCCTATAATTATTGCATCATAGTTTTCCATCACTGGAAGAAGTACCTCTTGTTGTGTTTTAGATAAACGATGTACCTCATCTATAAATACAAGAAGTTTTAAAAGTGCTCCATCATACCTTTTAAAAATAGTTCTTAGCTCTTCTATTTTTAAACTTGTAGCATTAAAACTATAAAAGTCATACCCACTAGATTTTGCAATAATTTTAGAAAGTGTTGTTTTACCTGTTCCTGGTTTTCCATAGAAAAACATATGAGGTATCTCTTTTTTTATGATAAGTTTATATAGTGCTTTGTTTGGGGATATTATATGTTCTTGACCTATAAACTCTTCTAGAGTTTTAGGTCGTAAAAGATTTGCGAGATTAGTACTCATCTTCGTAATAATCATCCTCTTCTTTAGTTTTCTTTCTATTTACTTTTGTTTGTTCTTTCATAAATTTTCGTAAATTATCATACTCACCTCTTTCAAGAAATCTAACTTTTCCTGATGGAAGGTTATTTAAGTTAATACCACCAAAACTTACCCTTTTAAGGTCAACAACTTTTGCACCAAAGTGTGCAAAGAATCTTCTTAACTCTCTATTTTTACCCTCACTAATTGCAACTTTTAGTTTAGAATATTTTGGAGTATTTGTTTGGATTTGGTAACCTAAAAATCTTTTAAATTCCATATCTGTAATTTTTGTATTGTCCCAAGCACCTGCAGTTGCATCATCAAGTGTGATACCATTGTCCATACCACTTATCATAGCAGGAGTTACTGAACCCTCAATTTTTATTTTATATACTCTTTCTAGATCTGAAGTCATTAAAGCTGTTGCAATAGCAGGGTCATCTGTAAGCAAAAGTAAACCTTCACTTGCATAATCTAGTCTACCAACAGGTATAAAATGACTATATTTTTTACCTATTGTATCGTAGATTACTGTTCTACCTTGGGGATCATTTTTTGATACTATCTCACCTTTTAGCTTATTGTATACAATAACAGTAGATGGTCTACTATAATCAACTTTAACAGTTCTTCCATTTACTTTTACAATAGTTTGGTATCCTACTTTTGTAGATAAATCTCCAATAACTTTTCCATCTATTGAAACTTTTCCTGCTTTTATAAGCTCATCTGCTTCTCTTCTACTAAATCTACTGTTATGAGATATAAACTTATTTAGTCTTACTTTATTCTCTTCTGATTGTGTTTGCTTTGACATATATGTCTCCTACTTTATCCCTGCTTCTACAAGCTTATGGATATGCAACACGCCCACAAGCAGATCATTATCATCAACCACTAGTAACAGTTGGATTTTAAAATCCTCTACTATTTTCAGTGCATCAGAAGCTAGAATATTTTTATTTTTTATTATTTTTGGATTTAATGTTGCTATATCTTCAACTTTA
>JAYEOQ010000053.1:0-4435 GCA_034723215.1 Campylobacterota bacterium
AAACACCTCTAGTTTGGTCTTTATGTTTTTGTTTATAATCTTCACCAGTACTGTTTGGACCTGGAGTATCTACAAATGTAATACTAAAATCTTCGCTTGATGAAGTTTGAAGATTTTTAAATGGATAATAAAGCTCTATTTTTTCTACATTTTTATGCTTTTTATTTTCACATTCAGCATCTTTTTGTGCATACTGCTTTATTTCATCTTCTATATTATCTATTATCTCAACTGGTTTTTTCTTGTCACTAAAATAAACTATTGCTTTTTTATCAATATTTGGTTTTGAATATATAAAAGTAGCACAATCTGTAGTAGCATGATTAAAAGCTGGTAAAACCTCTTCTCCAAATAGAGCATTTATAAAAGTCGATTTACCTGAACTCATATTAGCAACAACTGCTATTTTGTACTCTTGTTTCTTCAAGTCTTTATCTATTTTATTGATACTTTCAATTCGTCTTATATTTGGATAAGATTTATAATATTCTAAAAGATTTTCAATATAATCATTTAATGTAACTTTTGATAAATTCCTTTTATCTTTTATTATAGCATTTTCAATTTTTGTATCATTTTTGGGTATGCTACAATCTTTTTTCTTCATTTTTCTTTTTCTTTCTACTTTTTTATTCATTGTAATTCTCCTACTTTTTCATAAAGAAATTCTCTAAATGTCTTATCTACTCTTTGGCAATTATCATAATTACACAGATATATTTTGTCATTTTTATCCACACAATAAAAAGATCCCTCACCAACTTCGTATATAACGATCAGCTCTTTGGAAAAAGATGGCATCTCTTCTCTAAATTTTAAAGTTACATATAGCATGTTTGGAGCTGAAGAATTTGAGCCGCAGATCCCATAAAACTCTAAATATTCAACACTTAAGCAGCCAAACTCTTTCAAAAACTCTCTGTACTCTTTTCCAAAAAATATACCAAGTTGCTTTTGAGTATCTTCTATAATCTCATTAGTCGCTGGTTTGCTTTTTTCAATGTTCGCTTTTATATTATAGATATCACTATACATTCAATCTCTCCTTAATTTCATCAGCTCTAGCTTTCCAATGTGCCGCTCTTTCCTTGTCAAATGCACCTCTATCAATTATGCTTTTATCCAAAGAAGTATCATGTAGAGTGCTATGATAAATCCTATGTTCACCACCTTGTAATTCAGCTAGCGGAGAATCCATCTTTTGTCCAATATGATGAAGATTATATTTTTCACCATGGGCATCAATAGGTGCTCTTCCTTTTTCCATTAGTTCAAGATTTGTTCTGCCATTTGCATCTTTTAAATTTGAATCAAAACTTATATCTTTTAATGTTGGTCTATCATTGACAACACCTTCTCTTAAATCCGCATTTTGATATATTTTAAGTTCATTCGTTGTTCTAATGCTCTCATTTATTTTAGGACTATAATCAGAATGTTTGTTTATTTCACTTTTCTCATATACCTCATTCTCTATATGGTTTCTTTCATTTAGGCTACCCGATATACCGCTTTTATCCCCTTTTGATATAAGTTCATTAGGTGACATTTTTTTATTAATTTCACTATAGGAAGTAGTATTTTTTGCACTCTCCTTAACTGCCTCTTTCAGCACTGCCAACTCAATCATCTAAAACCCCTCCTTTGCAATAATATTTAAATTTATCTCTTTTGTACCACTTCTAATCGCCCCCAATGAATATCTCAATTCTGGAGAAGTTGCTTTAAATACTTTATTGAGAATTTTATCAAATCTTTCATTGAGAGCGATATTTTCTTGCATTGTACTATTTATGAAATTATAAACCTCCTCATCGGATGTAATATTTTCTAAAAGCAAAAGAGTGTAATCCACTTCAAAATCATTATAGTGCTTCATAGATGGAAAAACCTCTTTTATATTTTCATGTTGTGTGGCTTCTTTTATTGCTTCGATAGATTTTTTTATACCTTCTTTTTTACCAATAATGAGTGAATTTATCAATCTTAAATAACATTTATATACATCCAAGTAACTATCTACATCTTTATAGTATTGAATATTTGATATATAACCAAACTCTTTAAGGGCATCTATTGCAAGATAGAAATAAACATTACTATTTTTAATATTTTTAATATTTCCTTTAAACTTATTCCAGTTGTAAATTACTTTATTTTCATCAAAATAGAGAGAATTTATTAGTTTCAGCATTGATGTTTTCAATATCTCTTTATTTACACCCTTGATGAGTAAAAGCTTCTCTTTTGGGACATAAAACCTATGTTCCTGAATCAGTTCATACCTATAATCACTATATCTATCTAAAAAATCCTTATTTAACTTTTCTAATTTTTTATCATTTATTTTTTCTGAAGTTATCTTATCAATGTTGACCATAAAGGCTTGATGTACATCTTTGTTATGTACTATTGCTTCCCCTGGCTTTAATTCTGCAATATCTAAGATTTGGTCTTCATTTAGGTTGATAGAATTTCCTACTAATTCTCTATCTTCTCTATCCATTGTTCTTTGGATGATTTTTACATTTGTATTTTTGATAACATCGGAGTGAAGTTTAGAAGCAATTTGATCTGCTATAATAATTCCTTCGCCATAAGACCTAATTTCTGCCAATATATTTGTAAATGTTTCAACTGCTTTTGCCTTTGAATTGGCTTCTTCACTACTCTTATCTAAAGATATGTTTGGTAATAATCTATGAGCTTCTTCAATGACAGTTATATGTTTTAGCTCGTTAAAGGAACCTTGTTCTTCTCTATACTGATATAATTTATTTAAAAGCAATCCCATTAAAAATGCTTTTTCTTCATCATCTACTATACTTGATAGCTCTATTACAGTTGGTTTTTCAAAAAGTATTTTTGAATCAAAAGAGTGTCTTGAGTTAAATATTTTTCCTTTTGCGCCTATTGTCAAGTTCTTTATTCTAGTTTTCAATGCAGCTTTAATATTACTATCTAACTCTCCAGCATATCCAGACTCATCAACTACACTTTCTATTTTATTGCTTAAATCTTCCATACTTGGAAACAATAAAGTCATTCTGTCATAATTTGCTTCATTAGAATTTGTAAATAATGGATTATCTTCTGTATTGAAATTCCACCCTTTATCTTCGTATATTTTATGAATAGCATCTTCTAATATATATGGCATAGGTCCATACATTGGGAAAGCAGAGCTAAAAGATGTTTTTAACATATCTACATGTTTTGTTAAAGTTACACTTTTATTATTTTTATTATGTTCAAATATAAAAGGATTGAACTTAAAAATATCATCTTTTGCACCTGGTCTAAATATTTGTAAATTCGGAATTGTTTTTAATAGATGCTTGTATTCACTTTTTGCGGGTTCAATTACTAAAAATGGTATCTTTTTTTCTATGTTTTTGGATTGAAGTTCATTTAAAATTAGTTTTATGGTATTTGACTTACCACTTCCTGTAATTCCAGAAACAAATAGATGAGAATTTAAAGCTTCAGTTGAAAGTTTAAATCTTTGATTTGTTGGCTTTTTCTTATTTAATACTGCACCTATTTCAATAGATTTATATTTATCAATGCTTTTTGATTGAGTTAATCCAAAACTTGAAATCTTAGATACACTTAGTCCATCTAGATCATTATTTGGTAATGCTGATAAAATAGAGAGTTCTTCAGTATTTATCGCTGATGAAAAACCAACAAATGTTGGATGAATAGGATGTTTTATATCTTTGTCAAAATAAAGCATCGGTAATGTTTCTATATTTATATCTTTATTTTCTATTAGATTGTTACTAAAACGAATTGACTCATAATATGATTCGTCACCACTATAAACACTTTTTAAAGTATGTTCTAACTCTGATAAAACCACTTCATTCTCTGCTTGAATATATAAAGATGAATTCCACATACCATGGTTTAAACCTTTTTGAAATCTTTCTATATAAGTATCTATAAGGCTTTCACAATACTCTGCTGATTTATTTATCTCGTCATAGGTTATTCCAAGTGTATCCGTTGTGGTAGTATTTTTATTTTTACTTGTACTTTCATTTCTTGAATTTGTTCGAGATTGATTAGTAGAAGTTGTTTTAGAGTTATTTTCAGAAAAACTTGTTGATGTTGTTGTAGTTCTATTTGAGGTAAAAGGTATTTTTTCAAATATAGATCTAAATCCACTTGAAGTATGAGTTATCGAATCTGATGATGACGTACTAGTGCCAGATGTTTGACTTTGGCTATTACCTTTAGTGTTACTGATACTAGAGCCCTCTGTTAAAGTAATACCTTGAGAATCAGCATGACTTTCTTGTTCATTTTTACTTTGCTTTACAAACCTATGTAATTCACTACCAAGAGTTTGATAGTTTGAAATCATTTCTTGTATAATTTGTAAATCATAACTTTGGGCTACTAAAACAATACGAAACTTTTTACCCTG
>JAYEOQ010000054.1:0-7194 GCA_034723215.1 Campylobacterota bacterium
ATGATGAAAATCTTAAAGATAAGATGAAAAAATATAGTAAAGATAAAGCTGTAAAAATGGCTAAGAATATTATAAAATTAGAAAAAAACTTAAAATATTTAGAAAAAGCAATTACTAGAGGAAATAATTTAATAATCGCACTTGAAACTGTAAGTTCTTTTAATGAACTTGTAGAAGATGTAAAAGAGTTTGATTCAATCTTAAATAGTTCAAATAAAGTATTTGTTGAGATTGATACATTGATAAATGAAGGTATTGAAGTTCTTGATAAAGAGCTACAAGAGTAGTTCTATAACTCTACCAAAAGGGACAGTTTGTCCCTCATTTGGCATCACCCAAACTATATCATAAGATGGCTCATCAATAGGAAACTTCCCTAGCCCATCTGTAAAATATAACATCAAAGTAACATCATTTATATTTTCATATATATATTGAAATGTTTCATCAAAGTTAGTTCCACCACCACCTTTTACACTGTATTCTAATTCATCACCTGGATATAAAATATGGTGTTGATGAACTTTTGCATCAGCAATAAGTAGGTCTATTTCAAAGTTTTCAAATTGATTAAGTATAGATTCTGTTTCACTTAAAAATAGAGATAGTAGTTCATTATTAATAGAACCAGAACTATCTATAGCAATCACTAGTTTTACTTTAGTTCCACTAAGAGCTGGTAGAGCAATACCTTGAGATATATATCTTTTATTTGGTGGGAAAAGTGTATAGTCAAATTTTACAGAGTTTTCTATAACTGTAAATAGTTCATCTCTCCAAGATATTTTATTTTTATTTAATCTTGGCACTAATAACTCAATACCCAGTGGTAGATCACCTTGAAGCTTTGCTTTGTTTATTTGTTGTTCGTGGATATCTTGAATAGGGTCTTCATCATATTCATTTGTGTTTTGCATCTTTTCATACTTGATATTTTCTATCTCTTTTTTTGTATGTTTATCATCATCTATCTCATTTTCAAGAATATTATAAATCGCTTCACAACTTAACTGATCAAATTTATCATCATATAAAAGTTTATCTGGAAGTTCAAGACCATTGTTTACAAGGAGTGAATTTATCGCATAGTCTTGTGCCATAGTCCAAAGCCATTGCATTCTACCCTCTTGTCTATTTTCATAGCCAAGTGCTTGATGCATAGCAGAGTTTGTAAGTAAAAACTTTAACTCTTCATCATTTATAGATTCAATATAGTGATCATTATATTGAAAATATTTAGGGTCACTTGTAAATGTTTCTATATCTTCATTTAGTTTTGATTTTTGTGCAGATGCAATTGAGCCAAAATAGGGTTGTTCAATTAATAGAGTAGCTTTTGCATGTTCAATCCGTTTTTCTATAATAGTTTTCATAATAGTATCAATTTATTAAAAACCTATGTTGATCAACCCACTCGCTCCAAGCAGGGCTACTTTCTACATCTATATTATTTTTTTGCATATCTTTTATTAACATAACTGCAAACTCACCACTTAATGTTAATGAAAAGTTTAATATATTTGTCAATTTTTCTTGAGTGCAATCCTCTTTAAGTTTATAAACTATCCCTATGCACATTGCAAATAAAGCTGAGTTTTTTGTTGGGATTTCTACTGTTTTACCATCTATAATATTATCCATATTTGGTAGCTCATCAATCACTTTGCAATAGTTGATAAACTCATTTGAAACTTCATCTCCAATCGCACCACTTATAACATTTTGTAGTAATTTAGGATCAAGTTTAGATTTTAATATATCATCGACAAACTTCCAACTTCTAGGTGTAGCAAATGATTTTTGTCCACTTTTAGGATCAAACATAAATAGGTCGCTTTGTTTATAACTAAGATATGAAATAACCCTTTTATCAATGTTTTCTTTATATGCCCAAAGTTTCCAACTATCAAAATCAACTTCAAAGTCAAGGTGTACAAATCTATTTGCCAAAGGTGTTGGCATACGATAGGTTACACCTCTATCACTTTCATAATTTCCTGCTGCAATTATTGAATAATTTTTTGGTAAATTGTATTCACCAATCTTTCTATCAAGAATTAGTTGATATGCAGCTGCTTGTATTGTAGGTGGAGCAGAGTTAATCTCATCTAAAAAAAGTATTCCAAACTCTTCACTGTTTTCATCGGGTAAAAACTCTGGTTTTGCCCAAACTGCTTTTTTCTCATCTTTATTAAAAAAAGGTATCCCTCTTAAATCAGTTGGGTCAAGGAGTGACAATCTTAAATCTATAAAATCCATACTCTTTTGTTTTGCTATTTGTGCTATAAGTGAAGATTTTCCAACTCCTGGATTCCCCCATACAAATACCGGTATTTGTGAATCAACTAACGGTATTAATGTTTCTTTTAAATCTATTGCAATCATCTTGTATTATCCCTAGGCTATTTCTTGAAAACTCTCTATAAGTTTCATTGTTTGCTACATTTGTAGAGTATCGACTGTCAACTTGTAGTTGCATAAGTATATTTATTGGTGTATTTTCATTTTGACTTAATATCTCATTTAAATTATCTATACTTTTATTATATAAATATATTAAAATATTTTTTGGAGTTTTTTGGTTATAACAAAGAGTGATATCTATATTTATATCATTTAGCTCTTTTAATTTATCAAAAAACTCTTCTGAAAGATTTGAATTATGAGCTATGGCTATGTTATAAACTAAGTCATTTTTTTCTAAAAATTTGTTGATTTTTTCAATTTGGCATTTACCATTTTTTAGTAAGTTTATATTTACATTATCAATATTAAAATTAAATAGTTTATCAATTTGAGTTGTATTTAATGAAGAATTAGATGATAAATATACTATCTGGCTATCAGATAAATTATTTTTTAATAATATATCAAATAGTTCATCAGTTAGATTACTATTTTTTAAAACTTCAATTTTCAGCTGTTTATTTTCTAAAGCTATCTCTATATTTGGTAAATCTAAATTATTTGATTTTATTAGATTTATTGTTATATCACTATCATTTAACTTAATTAGTTTATTTCTTATAATACCACTTATTGATTCATTTAATGCTAAAAATTTTAACTCTTCAAAGTTGTTGTTTTTTAATATCTGCATCAATACTGATTTTGGAGTATTTTGATTTAAAGCTACAACCTCTTTTAATGTTAATGGTTGTTCATCTAAAGCATTTTTATCACTAATTTTATATTCTGGCATATTAAAGATTATCTCTAAAAGTTTACTATTTGTAGTTTCTAAAGCTGTGTAATATATCCCAATAGGTGAGTGTTGTATGTTGTGGTTTGATTCTATTAATGAACAAAATCTATTTACTATAGCTGTAGATATATCTCTATTCTCATCATTCCCATGTAAGCCATCATCTCCCCAAATATAAAATTTAAGGAGATTTAAAAATGTATCATTGTCAAAATATCTATTTTTTAAAAGTTTTATTAACCTTATCTGGTCTTTCGATATTTTTATTGCCATTGTAATATTGTCTATATTAAGATTTTTACTAAACTCTTTTTCAATAGTTTCAATATTTATCACATCAATCCCATCTTGACTTAATAGATAAAATTTATCTTCAAGATATACAGGGGTCATATAACCTTCAATAATAAAATCAGCATCATCAATATTTTCAACCATACTACCGTTATGTTGTATAAAATATTTTATAAGTTCATCTTTTTCTATCTTTTCTCCACGACCGGAAAAAAAGATTTTTTTATCTTCAAATTTATTCATAATAAGAATAATAGCATAGGTGAATTAAATTTTAAATATCTAAAAGAAGTGATAAATTATCTAAAGTATATTTTTATACAATTTTAGATATAATTATTGACAATTAATGAATTTTTTTAAAGGATTATTATGCTTTTGACTCCTGGCCCTACAGCCGTTCCTGAGTTTGTTAGAACTGCTATGAGTGGAGAAACTCTACACCATAGAACACCTGAATTTGAGAATATATTTAAAAATACTAGAGAATTATTATTAGAACTTTTTGATATGCCTGAAGCTGTAATGTTGGCTTCAAGTGGTACGGGAGCTATGGAAGCTTGTATTACTAACCTTACGCACAAAAAAGCTTTGACTTTAAATAGTGGAAAGTTTGGTGAAAGATTTGGAAAAATATGTCAAGCACACAATATTCAATACACTGAGATAAAACACGAGTGGAACACAGCTGCTTCAGTTGAAGAGATAGTTGAGGCTGTTAAAAATGATAGTGATATTGATGCAATTTTTATACAAGTTTGTGAAAGTGCTGGAGGATTAAGACATCCTGTTGAAGATATAGCAAAAGCTGTTAAAGCTGTAAACAAAGATATTAGTATCGTAGCTGACGGTATCACTGCTGTTGGTGTTGAAAAAATAGATACTACAAATATTGATGCACTAATTACAGGAAGTCAAAAAGCACTTATGCTTCCACCTGGACTTTCTATGATAGGATTTAGTAATGAAGCTGTTGCAAAGATTGAAGCTAAGCCTTATGGTTACTATTTAAATCTAGCTTCAGAGATTAAAAAACAAAAAACAAATACAACAGCATATACAGCTGCAACTACACTTATCATTGGACTTGGCTCAATTTTAGAGAAGTTAAAAGAGATTGGTTTTGAAAATCTTTATGCTAAAACAGCACTAAGAGCAAAATCAACAAGAGAAGCTTTAAAAGCTATTGGTCTTGAAGTTTATCCATCAACGCCAGCAAATGCTATGACTACAATCTATTGTGAAGAGTCAAATGGTGTTAGAAAGATTTTAAAAGAGAAATTTGATTTAAATATTGCTGGTGGTCAAGATCATCTTAAAGGTAAAATATTTAGAATAAATCATATGGGGCTTGTAGCTGATTATGAAGCTGTTTGGGCTGTAAATGCTATTGAGAAAGCTCTTGATGAATTAGGGATTAGAGATTTTGATGGTACTGCAAATAGAGTTTTTATGATAGAGAATAGTAAATAATGATTTTTGAACACGAAATACCAACAGGAAGTAAGCTATATTTTGGTTCTATTGCTAAAGCAAAAAGAGAGTTAGAATACAAAGCTAGTGATTATCTTCAAAATAATGGTTTTGAAGAGATAGTTACTCCTAATTTTTCTTACTCTCAACATCAAAGTATAGATGATGATAAAGAGCTTATAACTCTTAGTGATGAATCAAATAATATCTTAGCACTTAGAGCAGATAGTACACTTGATGTTGTAAGAATTATTACAAAAAGATTAGGAAGAGCAACTGAGCATAAAAAATGGTTTTATATTCAGCCAGTGTTTACATATCCCGCAAATGAAACTTACCAGATAGGTGCTGAGTGGATAGGGTATGATAATATTGCAGATATAATTAATCTAAATTGTAATTTATTATCAGAATTAAAAGTAGATGCTTTAGTTCAAATTGCAAATATAAATATACCTTTGATAATATCAAAAGAGTATAACATAGATATAAATTTATTTAAAAATGGTGAGATAGGTTCTTTATTTGATTTAAAATTAGATTGGTTAACAAAACTGATTGAAGTAAAAACAACTAGTGATCTAAAAGATATTTTAAATATTTTACCATCTTGCTTGAAAGATGAGTGTGAAAAATTAGTAAAAATAGGAGATGATGTAGAGTACAAAAATGTAACTATCTCTCCTATTTATTATAGTGCGATGAAATACTATGACAATATATATTATAGAGTATTAAGTGATAAAATAACAATAGCCAAGGGTGGCGGATATAAAAGCAATGAGGTAGACTCTTTAGGGTTCGCTTTATACACAGATAATTTATTAAAAGTAATGGAAGGTTAACAAATATGAGCAAATGTGATGTAATAGTTGGAATACAATGGGGTGATGAGGGTAAAGGTAAAATAGTTGATAAACTTGCCCAAGAATATGATATGGTTTGTAGAAGTCAAGGTGGACACAATGCCGGTCATACTATCTGGGTTGATGGTGTAAGGTATGCCCTTCATTTAGTACCTTCTGGTATCTTAAATCCAAAAGCTATAAATGTTATTGGAAATGGTGTTGTTTTAAATCCTGCTTCAATTATAAAAGAGATGGAACAATTTGATAATCTTGAGGGTAGAATTTTTATCTCTGATAAAGCACATCTAAATCTTCCATACCATAGTTTAATTGACCAAGCTAGAGAAAAGCTAAAAGGTGATGCTGCTATTGGTACTACTGGAAAAGGGATTGGACCTGCTTACTCTGATAAAATTAATAGAATTGGACACAGAGCTGATGCACTTTTAAATCCAACTAAATTATGTTCGGATGTTATGAATTATTTCGGACAAAATAAAGTTATATTTGATGCTTTACAAGTCGAAGTTCCAAATGAAAAAGAGCTTTTAGTAGAGCTTGAGCAGTATAGTCAAAAGCTAGGAAAATTTATCACAAATACTACTAATATGGTTTGGGATGCAATTGATGCAGATAAAAAAATACTTCTTGAAGGTGCTCAAGGGACTATGTTAGATATTGATCATGGTACTTATCCTTATGTAACATCAAGTGCAACAGTTAGTGCTGGTGCTTGTACTGGTCTTGGAATTGCTCCAAGTGATATAGGTATAGTTACTGGTATTGTAAAAGCATATACTACAAGAGTTGGAAATGGACCATTCCCAACTGAAGATTTTACAGATGCTGGTGAAACTATGGCAGATGTTGGAAAAGAGGTAGGAACTACAACTGGTAGAGGTAGAAGATGTGGTTGGTTTGATGCTGTTGCTGTAAGACATGCTAGTAGATTAAATGGTTGTGATCAATTATCTTTAATGAAACTTGATGTTTTAGATGGTTTTGAAACTATTAAAATATGTACAGCTTATGAAGTAGATGGTGAAACTATTAACTATGTTCCATCAAATATGGAAAACATCACTCCAATATATGAAGATATAGCTGGATGGGGTAAAGTTGAGGGTTGTAGAGTTTATGATGAACTTCCAACAACTGCTAAACAATATATTGAAAGAATAGAAGAGTTAACAAAAACTAAAGTTGGAATCATCTCTACTTCACCAGAGCGTGAAGATACGATAATCCGTTAAAAAAGAGTGAACAGTTTCACTCTTTTAGGATTTGAGCCGAAAGTGATGTGCATTTATGCACCACTGAAGGGATTCGTTAAAAAAGAGTGAACAGTTTCACTCTTTTAGGATTTGAGCCGAA
>JAYEOQ010000054.1:7294-19718 GCA_034723215.1 Campylobacterota bacterium
CTCTTTTAGGATTTGAGCCGAAAGTGATGTGCATTTATGCACCACTGAAGGGATTCGTTAAAAAAGAGTGAACAGTTTCACTCTTTTAGGATTTGAGCCGAAAGTGATGTGCATTTATGCACCACTGTAGGAATTAGATAAAATAATAAGGAACATTTATGAAATTAAAAAAACAACATAGCTCATATATTGCAAGAAAGATTACAAAAGATTTAATTAATACTGATTTCATAGAGGTTAGAAAAGAAAAGTCTTTAATAACACAAGAGTGTGAAAGAATTTTAAATGAAGATATTCAAAAAGAGATAGAGTTGGATATTGCGGTTGATGAACTTCTTGAAGATCAAGAATCTGAAATTGAATATTATAAAGCAGATTATAGGCAACTATTTTGGATGACAAAAAAAAGAATGGCAAATGAGTTTGGAGTAAATCTAAACCTTGAAGATAGATTTTCAAATATTGCACATACTATTATGGATCTATTATATGAAGAGGACTTTATACATTTTGAAGTAAATGATAATCAAGTTAAAAATGTAATTTCAAACTCTATTAGTAATTTTATAAAAGGTTATGATGAGGCTGATACTTTAGCATATGAAAAAATCAAAACATATAAAAGAAAACTAATACCTGGAACTGAAGATTATGATGCAGTATTTAATAGATTGTATGAGGAAGAATTAATAAAAAAGGGGCTTATCTAATGGAAAAAATTTATATATATTTAGAAAATGGTACTTATTTAGAAGCTAAATCGTTTGGTGCATCTGGTACTGCTGTTGGAGAGATAGTATTTAATACATCAATGTCAGGTTATCAAGAGATAATTACAGATCCATCTTACGCAGGTCAGTTTGTAACATTTACAGCTCCAGAGATTGGAAATGTTGGTGTAAATGAAAATGACAATGAGAGTGATAAAGCACACTGTAAAGGTGTATTTGTAAGAGCATATAATGATGAGTATTCAAACTTTAGAGGTGAAAAATCACTTGCAACTCTTTTAAAAGAGAATGGTACTTTAGGTATATGTGATATTGATACAAGATATTTAACAAAAATGTTAAGAGATAATGGTGCTATGATGATGATAGCCTCAACTGAAATTTCTGATATAAGTGAGTTAAAAAAACAACTTGAATCAAGTCCTAGAATTGAAGATATAAATTATATTGAACAAGTTAGTTCAACTACAAGTTATATTCATAAAAATGGTGCTTGGAATATGTCAACTATGTCATATAATAAAGCAGTTATGAGTGATAAAAAAGTTGTTGTTATTGATTTTGGTGTAAAAAGAAATATTTTAAATGAACTTGTAGAAGCTGGACTTGAAGTTGAAGTAATACCTAGTGATTTTAATGCAGATGATTTAATCGCTCAATATAATGATGGAAAAATTGGTGGAATTTTTCTAAGTAATGGTCCTGGAGATCCTTTAACTCTAACAAAAGAGAAAGAGCAAGTAGAAAAACTTATAATTGAAAATATCCCAATGTTTGCAATTTGTTTAGGTCATCAAATGCTTAGTATTGCACATGGTCATGATACATATAAATTAAAATTTGGTCAACATGGTGGAAATCATCCTGTAAAAAATAAAACAAATGTAGTTGAGATAACAGCACAAAATCACAACTATAATGTGCCTGATAGTATAGAAGATATTGCAGAGCTTACACATATAAATCTATTTGATAATACAATAGAAGGTGTAAAATACAAAAACAAACCAATATTCTCAGTACAACATCATCCAGAAGCTAGCCCTGGACCACATGAAAGTAAATATATATTTAAAGAGTTTGCTGACTCTATTAAGTAGAGTTTATTTAAAAAAGGACAGCTTTTTGGTTGTCCTTTTTTTATTAATTAAAATAGGAACAATTATGAAAGAAACAATTACATTTATAGGTAATGGAAATATGGCATTATCTATTGCACAAGGTTTAAAAGATACTTTTAAAATTGAGGTGGTAGGTAGAGATATATCTAAGCTTGATAAATTTGAAAATGAGTTAGGTGTAAAAATAGAAAAAAGTAGTTATGAATCATTTGATATGAGAGATAAAAAAGTTATTTTATGTATAAAACCAAACAACATTCAAGAGGTTGGTGTTAGATTAAAAGGGACTGCAAGAGAATTATATTCTGTTTTAGCAGGAACAACTGTATCTGCATTAAAAGAGAATATTAAATCAAATGCAACTGTTAGAGTTATGCCAAACTTAGCTGCAAGTGTAGAAGAGTCTATGACAACTATGACAGGTGATATTGGACTTAAAAAAGAGTCTGAAGAGCTTTTTAAATCAATAGGGCAAACATTATGGTTAAGTAGTGAAAAAGAGGTAGATATAGCTACAGCAGTTGCTGGAAGTGGTCCTGCTTATTTAGCTTTAATACATGAGGCACTATGTGATGGTGCAGTAAAACAAGGTATGAAAAGAGCAGATGCTATACAAGTTACAAATGGACTTTTTAAGGGGTTTGGTGAACTAATTGGTACAACACATTCGGCACTTTTAAAAGACGGTGTTATGTCTCCAGGTGGGACTACTGCTGCTGGATATAGTGCATTAGAGGAGTATGGTGTACGAAATGGATGTATAAAAGCAGTTGAAGCTGCATTTATGGTTACACAAAAGTAAGGAAAAAATATGGAACAATTTTTAAAAGATGCAAAAGATGCAAGTGGTATTATTTCAACATTAAGTGGTGCAGTTAAAAATAGTGTACTAAATAAAATGGCAGATGCTTTAATAGAAAATATCACATTTATAGAAGATGAAAATAAAAAAGATATAGAAGCTGGTAAAGTAAATAATCTAAGTTCAGCTTTAATGGATAGATTACTATTAAATGAAGAACGAATCAAAGGTATGGCGACAGCTATAAATGAGATAGCAAATTTAAAAGAGCCAGTTGGAAAAATACACGAGGGTTGGATAGTTGATAATGGTTTAAATATCCAAAAAGTATCTGTACCCATTGGTGTTATTGGTATTATATATGAGAGCCGTCCAAATGTTACAAGTGATACAGCAGCTTTGTGTTTTAAAAGTGGAAATATTTGTATTTTAAAAGGGGGGAAAGAAGCACAATATAGTAATGTTGCTATTGCTAAAATTTTGCAAAAAGTTTTAGTAGATAATAATCTACCATCTTCAGCTATTTCATTATTACCTGACAGTTCAAGAGAGGGTGTTGCGAATTTAATAAAACAAGATAAATATGTAGATTTAATAATACCAAGAGGCGGTCATGCTCTTATAAAGTTTGTAAGTTCAAATGCAAGTGTACCAGTTGTAAAGCATGATAAAGGTTTATGTCATACATATATAGATAAAGATGCCAATATTCAAAAAGCTCTAAATGTATGTTTAAATGCAAAATGTAGAAGAGTTGGTATTTGTGGAGCGATGGAGACACTTTTAGTACATAAAGATATTGCAAATGAGATATTACCACTTTTAAAAATAAAATTTGATGAGTTTAATACAGAGTTAAGGGGATGTGAAAATACTCAAAAAATTATTGATGCCAAAATTGCAACAGTAGAAGATTATGATACAGAATATTTAGATAATATTTTATCTATTAAAATTGTAGATAATACAAAAGAGGCTATTGATCATATTAGTAGATATGGTTCGGGACATTCAGATGCAATTATTACAGAAAACTATACAAATGCTGAAGAGTTTTTAAACTCTATTGATTCTGCATGTGTATATCTTAATGCAAGTACACAATTTACAGATGGTGGAGAGTTTGGATTTGGAGCAGAGGTTGGAATAAGTACAAATAAACTTCACGCAAGAGGACCTATGGGTATCAATGAATTAACTACTTATAAATTTAAAATATATGGAAATGGGCAAATAAGGTAAAAAAATAAATTCGATAACACTTTTTTAAATTTTTAAAGTAGGTTTTATTTTTTATATGATAAAGTTATTCAAATAAATTTTAGGAGAATTAAAATGGCAGTAATTATTACAGATACATGTATTTCATGTGACGCTTGTTTAGATGAGTGTCCAACAGAATCAATCGTTGATAACGATGAGAACCCAACAGGTGAGGATATTTACTATGTAAATCCAGATACTTGTGATGAGTGTATCGCTGCAGGAACTATTCCTGCGTGTGCAGAGTCTTGTCCTACAGAGGGTTGTATCGTTTGGGGAGAAAATCCTACAACTGACGGTGCTGTAGCTGGAGAGCCTTGTATAGAAGAGTAGTCAAAACTATTTAAATACAAAGTTAAAAAGGTAAGAGATTTATTTCTCTTGCCTTTTTTTTATTTTTAAGCTATAATGCGCAACTTTTAATGTGATTCCTATCACATCGTGGAGATAAATGGTATAAAACTTATTTTTTATACCATTTATTAGTAACGGAAAATAAAAATTAAAAACAGGAGAATATAATGGAACAAACATTATCAATCATCAAACCAGACGCAGTAGCAAAAAATGTAGTAGGTAAAATTTTATCAAGATTTGAAGATGCAGGATTAAGAATTGCTGCAACTAAAAAAATCCAATTAAGCCAAGCAGATGCAGAAGCATTTTATGCAGTACACTCAGAGAGACCTTTCTTTGGTGAATTAGTTGAATTTATGATCTCAGGACCAGTTGTAGTAACAGTTCTTGAAGGTGATAACGCAATGACAAAAAATAGAGATTTAATGGGTGCTACAAATCCAAAAGAAGCAGCTGCTGGAACAATCAGAGCTGATTTTGCTGAGTCTATTGATGCTAATGCAGTTCATGGTTCAGATTCAGTTGAAAATGCAAATATTGAGATTAACTTCTTTTTTGCACAAAAAGATATTTGTTAATCATAATAAGAAAAAAGCACAAAATCGGTGAAAATTGAATTTAGAAAATTACCTATGGAGTCGACTGAATTTGAAATATCTTCAAATTCAGTAAAGTTTTTAGGTACTTTTAGTAAAATAACATCAAATATTGCAAAAGTAGATACAACACTACTTGGTAATTGTGATGTAGACTGCTGTAAATGTGGTAATAATATAAATATTAAACTAGATGAAAAGGTTAACTTTCTGATAAGTGATGGTATTTATAAACCAGACAGTAGAGATGATGAAAGCAGAATTGTAATAGAACTTGAAGATCACATTGTTGATTTTGATGAGATATTACACAGTGAAATTGAATCATTAAATAGTGAATATTATGTATGTGATAGTTGCAAAAAAGATGATAAATTTATAGAATTAGAATATTAAGGATAAAAAATGGCAGTACCAAAGAGACGAGTTTCACACTCAAGAAGTGCAAAAAGAAGAACACACTACAAAATTACATTAAAGAGACCAGTTAAAGATACTGATGGGACATGGAAAATGCCTCATAATGTAAACCCTACAACAGGTGAGTACAATAATAAAGATGCTTAAAATAGCAATCGATGCAATGGGTGGTGACTTTGGTCCTACTCCTATTGTAGAAGGTGTGATATCAGCACTAAAAAAGAATAGACATTTTTCAGCTATATTAGTTGGAAAAAAAGATGAACTTCTACCTTTAATTCCTCAAAAATTTGATAGTCGTATTATAATTCATGAATGTGATGATGTAATAGATATGCACGATAGTGCAACTGATGCTTTAAAACGAAAAGAAAGCAGTGCCTATCAAGCTATACAACTTGTAAAAAGTGGTGAAGCTGATGCATATGTAAGTGCTGGTCATAGTGGTGCTTCAATGAGTTTGGCAACATTAAGAATAGGAAGAATTAAAGGTGTAAGTAGACCTGCTATTGCTACACTTCTACCAACAGTAAATGGAGCTACTTTAGTTCTTGATGTTGGTGCAAATGTAGATTGTGATGCAAATAATCTAAAAGAGTTTGCAATTATGGGACAAGCATATGCCCATGATGTATTAGATATTGATAACCCAATGGTTGGACTTCTTAGTAATGGAGAGGAAGAATCAAAGGGGAATGAAGTTTCAAAAGAGGCATTTAAACTTTTATCAAATCTTCCAAATTTTATTGGTAATGTAGAAGGTAATGATATATTTAATGGTACAGTTGATGTAGTAGTATGTGATGGATTTATCGGAAATATTATGCTTAAAACAGCAGAGGGTGTTGCTGATACTATTGGAAAAATTATAAAAAATAATTTAAGACGATCATTAGTATCTATTACAGGTGCAGTTTTAATGAGAAAAGTATTTAAAAATTTAAAATTAAAAGTTGATTATGCAGAGTATGGTGGAGCTCCACTTATTGGTGTAAAAGCACCAGTTATTATAGCTCACGGTAAATCAAATGCAAAAGCTATAAAAAATGCAATTTTTCAAGCAATAGCAACTGCTGATTCAAATTTAAGTATTGATATAGAAGAAAAATTAAAAGAATTTAAGGACTAACTAATGTATGCTTCATTTAAATCTATTGGTGCTTATATACCTGCAGAGATTCGTTCAAATCAATGGTTTATTGATAGAATGGATACTACTGATGAGTGGATTACAAAAAGAACAGGAATAAAGCAGAGACGAATAGCTTCAAAAGAAGAAAATACAAGTGATTTAGGGACAAAAGCAGGGCAGATAGCAATTGAACGAGCTGGACTGAAAAATGGGGATATAGATTTAATAATCTGTGCAACTATAAGCCCTGATTTTATGTGTATGCCATCTACTGCATGTTTAATATCTGAGAAACTTGGGATAAAAGATGTTATGGCTTTAGATATTAGTGCTGCGTGTACGGGATTTATCTATGCTCTTAGTGTTGCCAAAGCATTTATTGAATCAGGTATGAAAAAAAATGTACTTATAATTGGTGCAGAAAAATTAAGTAATATAGTAGACTATACAGATAGAACAACTTGTATGCTTTTTGGAGATGGGGCAGGTGCTGCTGTTATCTCTGTAACAACAAATAAAGATGAAGCTATAGTTGATATAAACTGTAGTTCTGATGGTTCTCAACAAGATCTACTTTTAACTCCTGGTGTACAAAGTAGTGAATCTGCATTTATGCAGATGAAAGGGAATGAAACTTTTAAAGTTGCAGTTAGAACTCTTACTTCTGATGTAAAAATGATAATGGAAAGAAATGATTATAAAAATGAAGATATTGATCTTTTTATTCCTCATCAAGCAAACTATAGAATTATAAAAGCAGTTGGAGATGCTTTAAAATTTGAAGATGAACAAAAAGTTTTAACTGTAGATAAATATGGAAATACATCTTCAGCTTCAATACCTATGGCTATCAATGATTGCTTTGAAAGTGGTAGACTTAAAAATGGACAAACTATGTTGTTAGATGCTTTTGGTGGTGGTTTAACATGGGGTTCAGCAATCGTAAAATTTAATGGTTAATATTTATTATTAACCGCCTCTCTTTTTAATTTAACAAAAAACTTACAAAACTCACTTTTCCTTTAAATAATAAACAATAATAACTATTTATTAAGTCTATAATTGTTAGAATTAACATAATAATATATGATAAATAAGGTACTTAGCAGTAATGAATTATAAAGAAGAGATTTTAAAGTTAAAAAAAGAGTTAGATGTAACGATAGTTGCTCATTTTTATCAAAAAGATGAAGTGTTTGAGATGGGTGATATTGTTGGTGATAGTTTAGAATTAGCAAAAAAAGCTATGGCAGCACCTACAAATAATATCATTTTTTGTGGTGTTGGTTTCATGGGGGAAAGTGTAAAAGTTCTTAGCCCTCAAAAAAGAGTTATGATGCCTAAAGTTGCATGTTGTGCTATGGCAAAGATGATTGATGTTGATTATTTTAATACAAATTTAAAAATTTTAAATGAAGCTGGAATATCAAATGATGATATTTTACCAATCACATATATCAACTCAAGTGCTGCTGTTAAAGCAGCAGTCGGAAAAATGGGTGGATATGTTTGTACAAGTTCTAATGCTTTTGCAATTATCTCAAAAGGTCTAGAGAGTGGAAAGAAAATATTTTTTGTTCCAGATAGATGCTTAGGTCAAAACTTTGCAAATCAGATGAAACTAAAATCAGCTGTTATAGGTTTAGATAATATTGAAGATGTAAAAGAATCAGATGTTATTTGTTACAATGGATTTTGTTCAGTACATCAACTATTTACAGTAGATGATATAGAATTTTATAAAGAAAAATATCCAGATATTATAGTTGCCGTTCACCCTGAATGTGATGTAGAAGTTGTTAATCGTGCTGATTTTGTTGGTTCAACTTCTCAACTTATTAAGTATATAACCCAAGAGTTAGACCCTGAACAAAAAGTTGTTGTAGGGACTGAATACAATATGGTAAATAGACTAAGAGATAAAAATACTTATGTATTAAGTTCAACAAAACCAGAGTGTCCAACTATGAATGAAACAACACTTGAAGATCTATATAACACTTTAATCTCAATAAAAGATGGAAAATTTGAAAATGAGATAACAGTAAGTGACGATGTAGCAAAATATGCAAAAATTGCATTAGAAAAAATGTTTGAGGTATAGATTATGGGTATAAATATAAGAAAATTTGTAAAAAATGCAATAGTTGAAGATAATGGTAGAGGAGATCTGTTTTTTGATATTGCACCTAAAGGTAGATTTTCTGCTAGAGTTATAGCAAAAGATGATGGTATTTTAGCTGGTGTAAAATATGCAAAAGTTCTTGCTCGTGCTGAAAAGTTTGATTGTAAATTTTTAATCAAAGATGGTGAAAAAGTAAGTAAAGGTGATGTGATAGCTGAACTAGAAGGTAAAGCTTCTGTTTTATTAAGTAGTGAAAGAACATTTTTAAATTTACTACAACATGCATCGGGAATTGCTACTAGTGCAAATAGTTATGCAAGACTTTTAGAAGGGAGTGATGTTGTACTTCTTGATACAAGAAAAACGAGACCACAGTTAAGAAACTTTGAAAAATATGCTTCAAGAATAGGTGGGGCAATTAACCATAGACTTGGTCTTGATGATTGTTTAATGTTAAAAGATACACATCTTAAAACTATTGATAACTTAAAAGATTTTGTAAAAAAAGCAAGAAAAAGAATCTCATGGGTTACAAAAATTGAGATTGAGTGTGAAACATTTGAACAGGTAAAAGAGGCTATGGATGCAGGTGCTGATATCATTATGTGTGATAATATGTCACCTGAACAAATTAGAACTGTATCTGATTTTAGAGATGAAAAATATCCACATATCTTACTTGAAGCAAGTGGAAATATTACTCAAGAGACAATTCAATCATATTTAAAAAGCGGTATTGATGCTATTAGTAGTGGTTCAATTATACACCAAGCTACTTGGTTAGATTTTTCTATGAAGTTTGATTAGGATATTTTTACTTTTAAAGGATTTATCTATTGAAGATTGCCGTAATACAACAAAAATATTATAAAACTAAAAAAGAAACTGTGGAATATACAGTTTCTCAAATTGAAGAAGCAAGTAAGAATGATACTGAACTTATCGTGCTACAAGAGCTACATCAAACACACTACTTTTGTCAAAATGAAAATGTTACCACTTTTGACTTAGCCAATAGCTATGAAGAGGATAAAATATTTTGGTCAAAAATTGCAAAAGAGAATAATATAGTATTAGTAACATCACTATTTGAAAAAAGAGCAGCCGGGCTATATCACAATACAAGTGTTGTATTTGATAAAGATGGTTCAGAAGCAGGAAAATATAGAAAAATGCATATTCCTGATGACCCTGGATTTTATGAAAAATTTTATTTTACCCCTGGGGATTTGGGATTTGAGCCAATAGAAACTAGTATTGGAAAGCTTGGGGTTCTTATATGTTGGGATCAGTGGTTTCCAGAAGCAGCAAGGTTGATGGCACTTAAAGGTGCAGATATTCTTATATATCCAACAGCAATTGGTTGGTTTGATGATGATACAGAAGATGAAAAACAAAGACAGCTAGATGCTTGGATAACTATACAAAGAGCTCATGCTATATCTAATGGATTACCACTTATTTCTGTAAATAGAGTTGGTTTTGAAAAAGATGATAGTGGTGTATTAAAAGGTACAAGATTTTGGGGCAACTCATTTATTTGTGGTTCACAAGGTGAGTTTTTAGCAGAAGCACAAAATAAAAATGAGCAAATATTATATGCTAATATTGATTTAAAAAGAGGTGAAAATGTTAGAAGATGGTGGCCATTTTTAAGAGACAGAAGAATTGAAGATTATGGTGATATTACAAAAAGGTATATAGACTAAAATGAATTTACAACAATATAATGATAAATTAAATCTTTTAATAAATGAGTTGACTAAGTGTGAATATATAACAGCAGATGAAGATTATAAAGTATTAAAAAACCTATTTGAAAAAGTTTATAAAAGTGGTGCTCTTGATATTATTACATTACCAAAAGAGATTCAAGATGAATATAAATTAATTTTATTTCAAAACCTTACTTTAGTATCAGGAACTTTAGCTTTTCTAGTTATTCAAATACTTGCAGCAAATAATATTATGGGTAAAAACAACTATTTGAAAAAAGATTTTTATCAAAAAAAGAGATGTGGAATTGCTATAAATCATTTAAGAGCACCTGTTACAGTAGTAAGTGGAGATAAGTGTGATGGTGGCTATTTATTAAAAGGGACTCTTACATGGGCAAGTGGATATAAGATATTTGATACTTTACTTATAGGTTTTCATTTTGATGGATTTGAACTAGAAGCTATGGCACCATTTAAAGATGATAAAACTTTTAGTGTAGGGCAAGCAGATTTAACTTTTGTTGGAAATGGTTTAAATACTGTAAATATAGAATTAAAAGATTATTTTGTTAAAGATGAAGATATTGTTTCATCTCAAGTTATGGGAAACTATACAAAAGTTAAATCTGCTTCAAAAACAGTCCATTTTTGTATTTATGGTATTGGTATAAGTGCTATTAAAAATATAAATGATGATGAATTTAAAAAGAGTGCATTTAAAAAACTTGAACAAATAAAAGATATATTTATGAGTTCAAATGATTTGGAAACTTTAGACAATTTAAGAATTGAACTTTTTATAATAGTTCAAGAGATTATAACTACAGCTATGATATTAAATGGTGGAAAATCAATACTATTAAGCTCTACATTTCAAAGGTTATATAGAGAACTTATAATGTTTAATTCAAATGGTTTAAATAATAGTTTAAAATCAATATTTAAAGAGAGATTTTTAGATAAAAATTGATTATGAATTATATTTAATTTAATTAATGATAAAATCAATAAAATAGAAAAAGGACAAAAATGAAATTTACAGGGACAAATGTTTTAGTTACAGGTGCAAGTAAAGGTATAGGTGCTGAAGTTGCAAAGCAGTTAGCTACTTATGGATTAAAAGTGTGGATAAACTATAGAAGTAAACCGGAACTTGCAGATGAAGTTAAAGAGATAATTGAAAATGCTGGTGGAACTGCCGCTGTTATTAAAGGTGATGTTTCTGTTGAGTCTGATTGGGCTGATATGATTAAAACTATTGTTGATAGTGATGGTGCTTTATCTTATTTAGTTAATAATGCTGGTATTACAAAAGATAAATTAGCTATTAGAATGTCTGTAGATGATTTTGATGATGTTATAAATGCAAATCTAAAGTCAACATTTATTGGTTGTAGAGATGGATTAAAAACAATGAGTAAGAAAAAATTTGGTGCAGTTGTAAATATCTCTTCAATAGTTGGAGAGATGGGAAATCCAGGTCAAACTAACTATTCAGCTTCAAAAGGTGGAGTAAATACTATGACAAAAGCATTTGCAAAAGAGGGAAGCGCTAGAGCTATTAGATTTAATGCAGTAACTCCAGGTTTTATTAGAACAGATATGACTGATGAGTTAAAGCAAGAGATAAAAGATGAATACACAAGAAATATACCACTTAAAAGATTTGGTGAAGCAAAGGAAGTAGCAGATGCAGTTGCATTTTTACTAAGCGATCATTCAACATATATAACTGGTGAGATTTTAAAAGTAAATGGTGGATTATACACATAGTATTTAAAAGATAATTTTTAAATAAACTATGATATAATCATATGAAATTTAATAAAAGGAAGACAATATGTTAGAAAAAGTAAAAGCAGTTGTAGTAGAGCAATTAGATTGTAATGCTGATGAAGTAAAAGAAGATTCAAAGTTTATAGAAGATTTAGGTGCAGATTCACTAGATGTAGTTGAGTTAGTAATGGCATTAGAAGAAGAGTTTGATATTGAAATTCCTGATGAAGATGCTGAAGGTATATTAACTGTTGCAGATGCACTAAAATATATTGAAGACCATAAATAGTCTTTAAGTTTTTAAAAAAGATGATTTTTCATCTTTTTTAATTTAAATTAGGTAGATTAAATAAAATTTAAATCAGAGATTTTAGTTTTTGTTT
>JAYEOQ010000055.1:0-10109 GCA_034723215.1 Campylobacterota bacterium
ATTTAATATTAATAATTATATATAATATTTTATTTATTTCAGATTAAATTGTAATATAAATGTAATAAAATTTATAACTAGATAATAGCACATCTCAATTTCAATAACTTTTAGATACAATAATTTATAAATACACATAAAGAGAATCATAAATGAAAAATAATCTATCTATCATAATACTTGCAGCTGGTAAAGGTACAAGGATGAAGTCATCTATACCTAAAGTACTACATAAAATATCTGGAAAAGAGATGCTATACTACTCAATCAAAGAGGCACAAAAACTCTCAGATGACATACATGTAGTTTTATATCATCAAGCTACTTTAGTTCAAGAGACTATGGAGAACTATTTTTCAAATATTAACTATACTTTACAAGACCATGAAAACTTCCCAGGAACTGGTGGTGCTGTTATGGGGATAACCCCTAAAAATAAAAAAGTTTTAGTTTTAAATGGAGATATGCCACTAATTCAAGCCCAAGAGCTTAAAAGCCTCTCAAATAATGATGAACAACTTACAATGTCTATACTAGATTTAGATAATGCAGATGGGTATGGAAGAGTTTTAATAGAGGATAGAAAAGTGATTGGTATAGTGGAACAAAAAGATTGTAACATAGAGGAGAGTATGATAAAAACTGCAAATGCAGGTATCTACTGTTTTGATACACAATTTTTAATTGAAAACTTACCAAAGCTATCTTCTCAGAATGCTCAAGATGAATATTATATTACAGATTTAGTATCTATTGCAGTTGAGCAAGATATTACAGTAAAACCTGTAGTTGTAAAAGAGGAAGATTTCAAAGGGGTAAATTCAAAATTAGATTTAGCCAATGCCGAAGTTATACACCAAAAAAGAATAAAAGATAATTTTATGGCAAAAGGTATATCTATGAGGCTACCAGAAACTATCTATATAGAGGATGGTGTGGAGATTCAAGGGGAGTCTATTTTAGAAAATGGTGTAACTCTTTTAGGTGATACAAAAATTATTGATAGCCATATCAAAACAAACAGTATAGTTGAAAACTCAATTATAGAAAATAGTGATATAGGTCCACTAGCAAGAATAAGACCTCTAAGTAATATAAAAGAGACACATATAGGTAACTTTGTAGAGGTTAAAAAGTCTAATCTAACTGGTGTAAAAGCAGGTCATTTAGCATATCTAGGAGATAGTGAAATTGACACAGGTACAAATATTGGAGCTGGAACTATAACTTGTAACTATGACGGGAAAAATAAATTTAAAACAATAATTGGAAAAAATGTTTTTATAGGCTCAGACACACAACTTGTAGCTCCAATTAAACTTGAAGATAACTGTATGATTGGCGCTGGTAGTACTGTAACTAAAGATGTAAAAAGTGGTGAGCTGGTAACCACTAGAGTAAAGCCAAGAGTTATAGCTGGATTTTTTGATAAGTTTTTTAATAAAAAATAGACTTATGATTTTATGGCTAAAAAGAGTTGTTGGTACTATTATGATTAGCTTGTGGCTATTTATAATTTATAATATAACTCAAATCCAAACAGATATGACTCAACAAATGTTATTTTGTATGTTAAGTACAATGGCGATATTTACAACATTGACATTTTTATTTAAGTTTTTAGAACGCATTAAAAGATAATTTAAGTGTGAATATTCATTTTAGCTACAAGTAAACATTAAACTTAAACAAACATTTATATGATACCATATATAATACCAATATGAAAAATATAGTAATTGATACAAATGTATTATTGTCAGCCATTTATTCAAATAAAGGTGCTAGCTATAAGCTATTATCAATGATTGATAGTGATAAGTTTATAGTTAATATTTCAACAACATTAATTTATGAATATGAAGAAATATTAAAATTAAAATCTAAACTAGAAACAAAATATGTTGATTCAATTTTAAACTATATTTGCTCTATTGGGAAAAAGAATAAAATCTTTTATCTTTGGAGACCAAAGTTAAAAGATTCAGATGATGATTTTTTGTTAGAACTTGCAGTTAAATCAAATTCTATTATAGTTACACTAAATGGAAAAGATTTTAAACCAGCAAGTGAGTTTAATTTAAAAGTCATGACACCAAAAGAAT
Organism: Campylobacterota bacterium; assembly: GCA_034723215.1. Classification (GTDB taxonomy): domain Bacteria; phylum Campylobacterota; class Campylobacteria; order Campylobacterales; family Arcobacteraceae; genus JAIOSF01. The sequence continues at coordinate 2,106 of JAYEOQ010000055.1, forward strand.
TTTTACAATACATAGGAGAAATATAATGCAAACAATGAGTTTAAGAATGCCAGACTATTTAAAAACAGCAGTAAATGATGTTTGTCAAGGTGAAAAAATATCACTAAATCAATTTATCGTAAATGCGTTAAGTGAAAAAGTATCAGCTTTACAAACTGTTGATATTATAGAGAAGAAAGCAGAAAAAGCTTCAAAAGAAGATTTTTTATATGCTTTAGGTCAAATTTCAAATAATGAACCATATGAAAATGATAGGCTTTAAGAAAAGTGCTACAACAAACTAATTAAAAATCAGCTATAATATCTATTAAATATATTATGGAAAAACAATGCAATTATTAAAAAATAAAAATATACTTATAGCAGTTACAGGCAGTATCGCTATCTATAAATCACTTGAACTTATTAGACTTTATATAAAAGCTGGTGCAGATGTAAAAGTTATAATGACACCTACAGCAAAAAAGTTTATAACTCCCCTTACATTTGAGACTATCTCACAAAATAAAATTTTAGATGAAAACAGTGAAGATTGGAGTACTGATACTTTTAACAACCATATAGCAATAGGGAAGTGGGCTGATATATTTGTAATAGCACCTGCAACTGCTAACACTATAAACAAACTATCAAATGGAATTGCTGATAATCTACTACTTCAAACTGCTTTAGCATATCCAAGAGTTAAACTTATATCTCCAGCTGCAAATACCAATATGATGAGAAACCCAATAACTCAAGCTAGTCTAAAGATGTTGAAACTTTGTAATTTTAAACTTATTGATACACAAATAAAAGAGTTGGCCTGTAAAGATATTGGTGATGGTGCTATGGCAGATGTTGAAGATATATTTAATAGTACAGCTAAAGAGTTACTTCAAGATGATTATTGGATTGATAGAAAAGTAGTTTTAAATGGTGGTGGTACTATTGAAAAAATTGATGATGTAAGATATATAAGCAACTTTAGTAGTGGAAAGATGGCAACTAGTTTAGCAACATCTTTATACTATAGAGGAGCTGATGTTTGTTTGGTAACCAGTTCTGATATAGCTGTTCCAAATGGTATCCATACTATAAAAGTACAAAGTACAAATGAGATGTTTGAATATCTACAAAGTAGTATAAAAGTAGCTTTAAAAGGTAAAATGTCAAGTGCTACACTTATGGATAGTTCTCATATGCAACTTATACAAAAGAAACCTTACTTTTTTGGTGTATCTGCTGTTAGTGACTATATACCATCATTTCCACAAAATGGTAAAATTAAAAAAACTGATATAGGTGATAATTGGGATTTAAAACTAAAAAAGAATATTGATATTTTAGATTCTATTGAAAAAACTAAAATCTATACAATAGGCTTCAAAGCAGAGATGGATAAAAACAGTGCAAAACAAAATGCAGAAGCTATGCTTGGAAATAAAAATATAGATGGTGTTTGTCTTAATATTTTAGACAACGAAAATAACTTTGGAAGCGACACAAACAGTATAAATCTAATCACAAAAGATAAGCAGACTAATCAAATATCAGGAACTAAACTTGAAGTATCACTTACTTTACTTGATAGATTAAAGGCAATTTTTAGTGAGTAGTATTCAATCCTCTATCCCTTCACATATTGCTATCATTATGGATGGAAATGGGAGATGGGCAAAAGAGAAAGGGCTAAATAGAACTGCTGGTCACGAACAAGGGGCTAAAACTGTAAGAGAGATCACTATTCATTGTAGCCATATAGGTATAAAGTATTTAACCTTATATGCTTTTAGTACTGAAAATTGGTCAAGACCCAAACTGGAAGTTGAATTTTTGATGAAACTTCTTGAGAGATACTTTAAAAGTGAATTACCAATCTATTTAGAAAACAATGTAAAGTTTAAAGCTATTGGAGATATTAGTAAATTTTCCAAAAAACTTCAATCTATTATAAAAGATACAGAGGAAAAAACATCATATTGTACAGGTTTAACTCAAATATTAGCTTTAAATTATGGAAGTAGAGATGAGATAGTAAGGGCTGTTAAAAAGATAAATGAAAAAAATATTGAGGTAACGCAGGAAAATATAAACAATAATCTTGATACTGCAAATATACCAGATGTAGATTTGTTAATAAGAACAAGTGGAGAGGTAAGAGTATCAAACTACCTTTTATGGCAAATAGCTTATGCTGAGATGTTTTTTACACAAACCTATTGGCCAGAATTTGATAATTTAGAATTAGATGATATTATCTCTGATTTTAACAAAAGAGAGAGACGGTTTGGAGGGATTTAATATACTGATATTTATTATTGGAGTTCTTTTTGGTAGTTTTTTAAATATGTTAATCTATAGACTGCCATTAGATATATCACTTATAGATCCAAAAAGATCAATATGTAGATCTTGTAACAATATAATTAGATGGTATGAAAATATACCATTAGTCTCTTATATATTTTTAAAAGGGAGATGTTCAAATTGTGGTGATAAAATATCTATAACATACCCAATTGTTGAATTTTTAACAGGATTAGTTACTTTAACTCTTTTTATAAAACTAGATATTAATATTGATTTTTTTATCTATATTATATTATTTTATACTCTAATAGTATTATCTTTTATAGATTTTAAATATAAAGCTGTTCCTGATTATCTATTAATTCTTGCACTTATTATCTCTTTTTTCATATCTAGTTTTGATTTTAAATCTATGTTTTTATTTGCTGGTGGTATTGTATTATTAGAGATATTTATAACTTTTTATATTCAGAATATAAAGTCAAGAATAACAAAAGATAAAAGTTTAGAAACTCAAAAAGCATTAGGGGAAGGTGATATTCCAATAGTAGCAATAATTGGTGGAGTGTTGGGGGTAAAATTTGGATTACTAGCTATATTTTTAAGTGCCATTTTCGCTATAATTCCATCACTATTAAACAGTATTATTAAAAAAGATATAGAAACACCGTTTATACCATATTTAGCCCTTGCTTTATTTGTTGTATTTATAACAGAAAACTTTTTTTTATACTTATTAGAGGGGATTAGATAGTGAAACTTTTAAAAAAATATCTATTACACACATACTCACAAACATTTTTTCCTATTTTTTTAACACTATTTATTATCACATCTATAATATACCTAGTTAGAATTGCTGCGTTAACATCAGTAATGGAGATAAATTTTATTGAATTGATAACTTTGTATTCTTATTTTGTACCATCAATACTTTTTTATACACTCCCTATCTCAATATTTATCTCTATTTCAATTAGTTTATCCAAATTATCATCTGATTTTGAGTTAATTGTTATTACAAGCTTTGGATTAAATCCTACAAGAATTATAAAACTTATCTTACCTACTCTTTTATTTTCAACTATTTTTTTACTTCTTAATTCATTAGTTTTAATACCTAAGGCTAATCATCTATATAACACTTTTAAGACAAAAAAAACACAAGAAGCAGAATTTAATATAAAAGCTAGTGAATATGGTCAAGCATTTGGAAAATGGCTTATCTATGTTGAAGATGAAAAAGATGGGAAATATAAAGATATAGTACTGTTTCAACCTAACAATGGCTTAGATACTTTTATTATTGCTAAAAATGCAAGTTTAAATAATGATAACAAAGTATTAAGTTTAAATTTAGAAGATGGAAAGAGTGTGAAAATAGATCAAAATTTTAATCAAATTGATTTTGAAAAAATGATTATGAATAATAAACTAAAATATTCAACAAATATAAATACACTTAATGATCTACTTCTTTACTGGAGTGATATTGATAAAAGTAAATATAAACTTTATAAGTTTAATTTTTCAATTCTTTTATCTCTATTTCCACTTATATCAATTCTATTTTTTATCTCTCTTGGGTTTTATAATCCAAGATATGATAAAAACAGAACTACTGTTTATTCTATAACATTAACTATATTTTTTGTTATTATTTCACAAAAATTATCCCAAAAATATGGATTACAAATACTCTATGCTATCCCACTAATTTGGATACTGCTAAGTTATATCTTTTATAGATTAAAAATTAAAAACTTCTATTAATATGTTAAAAATACATTTAGTTGTTAGTTACAATGGTTCAATCTATTACGGTTCACAAATTCAACCAGATAAAATAACTATACAATCTACACTTCAAGAGGTTTTATCTATTTTAAATATTAATACAGAGCTTGAATTTAGTGGAAGAACCGATAAAGGTGTACATGCCTTCAGACAATCTGTTTCATGCCTTATACCTGATTATTGGAACAATTTAGATAGGTTAAAAACTACATTAAATAAACTACTTCCTAACTCCATTTATATTAGGTCAATCCATTTTGTAAATAAAGATTTTCATGCAAGATTTAGTGCTAAAAAAAGGGAATATCGATATCTAATAAGTTCTAAAAAACTTACACCATTTAACTCTGATTTTATTAGCTACTACGAGACAATAGATGAGGATAAAATCAATAATTGTATTAAATACTTTATAGGGATAAATGATTTTGAATTCTTCTCAAAAAAAGGGAGTGAACCTATCTCTACAATTAGGGAGATATATGATATAAAGTTTTATAAATATAATGATATTTATGTTTTAAATTTCAAAGCAAACTCATATTTAAGAAGTCAAATAAGGATGATGATTGATTTTATTATGAAAATATCAGAGGGTAAACTTTCTATTGAAGATTTAAAGAAACAGTTAAAAAATAAAGAGCTTATATCTTGGACACTTGCTCCATCAAACGGATTATATCTTAGTAAAATTCATTATTAATTAACATAAAAAAAGGCTAGTGAAAAACTCACTAGCCTTTAGAAATATATTGATATATATTTCTAGTAACCACTCATTTGAACATAAGTAGATATCATCTCAATTAATGGATCAATATAAATTACTGATGTAATTGTAATAATAGCAGAGATACCAATTACTGTTCTTAATGGATTATTTGCATTACCCATAAACTCAATTCTATCATCATTTACAGGATCTTTTAAGAACATATAAACAATAAGTTTTAAGTAGTAGTAAGCAGCAATTGCAGAGTTAAGTGCCATAATTAAAGCAAGTATAATATACCCACCATTAACAGCTGCACCAATTAAGAACATTTTACCCCAAAATAAACTAAATGGTGGAACACCCGCAAGGCTTAACATAAACAGAGCCATAATTGAAGCTGTTATTGGAGATATTTTAACAAGCCCTGAGAATTTCTCAAAAGGATGATCTGATTGAAAACCATGTGTATTTTTTGTTCTATTAACCCATAATAATGCAAAAGCACCAAGATTAGTAAATAGAAATAAAATCCAGTATAAAAATAACCCCTCAGTAGCTTGTGTAGTACCAACTAAAATAGCACCCATAACAAAACCAGCATGAGAGATTGAAGAGTATGCTAACATTCTTTTTACATCTGTTTGAACTAGTGCTACCATATTTGGTAATGTCATTGTTACAACTACAATTATGTAAAGAATCATCTCAACCCAACTATTATCAACAGATATAAATATCTCAAAGAATCTTAAAGCAACTACAAAAGCTGCGATTTTTGGCACAATTGACATATATCCTGCCATTGCAGCACTTGATCCCTCATAAACATCAGGTGCCCATGTATGAAATGGTACAATTGAAAGTTTAAATCCAAGTCCACCAAGTATAAATACTACACCTACTAGAATTAATGGATAGTTATCAAAATTTGATGCAACTAAAGTTTGTGAAATTTGACCTAACTCTACACTTCCTGTAAGTCCATAAAATATCATAGAACCAAAAGCAAAGAAACCAGCTGCCATTGCACCCATTGTAAAATACTTAATAGCAGCTTCTGTTGACTTATCTCTATTATGCATAGCAATTAAAGTATATAGTGCCATAGAAGCTGTCTCTAATCCTACAAAAATAAGTATAAGATTATCAGATGCAACCATAAACTGGAAACCAGCAATCATAAATAAGAATAGTGCAAAATATTCTGGGTATCTATACTCATGAAATCTTTGTTGAGATAGTGCAAGTATAACAAACAGTGCAGAACCTACAAGTATGATGATTTGTGCAAGTATCGCAACACCATCCATTAGCATAACATCAAAGAAACCTCTTACATCACCACTATATCCAATAACAGTACCTAAATCTATAAGTAAAATTAAAATAGTTAACATAACATATAATGATTTATGTAAATTCTTAGTTGCTAAATCAATACATAAAATAACTAAAGCACCAACAATTGCAATAAGCATTGGTACTAACGATGGCAGATTTAAAGCTGCTACATCAATATTAATTGGTGGTATCATTACTTCACCTCCCCGATTGTATTAACTGAAGCTATAGTTGCCTTTGCTTCAGGAGTTACTGATTTTAAGTACATAACTTGTACTAATTGTTTAACCGATTTATCAACAGGCTCTAAAACTGGCTTAGGATAAACTCCTAAATAAACTACAAGCATAACTAAAGGAACTAAAGCAACAACTTCTCTACCTTTAATATCTTCTAATTTTTCATTCTTTGGATTTGTAATTGAACCAAAAAATGTTTTCTTATAAAGAACCAACATATAAACAGCACCTAAGATGATTGTTAAACCAGCTAAGGCAGTTAGTACAGGAGATACTGCAAAGAATCCAAGTAGTGATAAAAACTCACCTACAAAACCAATAGTAAGAGGAAGACCAACAGAAGCCATAAGCATAATACCAAATACAACTGCATACATTGGCATAACTTTTGCAAGTCCACCAAATTCACTCATCATTTTTGTCCCACGCCTATCATATATAACACCAACTAACATAAACAGTGCCCCTGATACAATACCGTGCGAAATCATTAAGAAAATTGATCCACCAATACCTTCAACATTAAGTGCAAAAATACCAAGGATAATAACACCCATATGTGATACTGAACTATATGCAATAACTTGCTTGATATCCTCTTGAGCATAAGCTACCATTGCAGTATAGATAATTGCAATAACAGCTAAAACACCCATTGGAATCATCATAGCAACTGATGCATCTGGAAATAATGGTAATGAAAATCTAATAAATCCATATGTTCCCATTTTAAGTAATACTGCAGCAAGGATAACAGAACCAATTGTAGGTGCTTGACCATGCGCATAAGGAAGCCATGTATGAAATGGTACCATTGGTACTTTAATAGCAAATCCCATAAAGAATGCTATAAATAACCACATCTGCATATCAAATGGTAACATCAACATATTCCAGTCAAGTAAGCTAAAGCTCCAGTTTCCTGTAGCTTGGAAATATACATAACCTAAATATAACATACCAACAAGCATCACTAATGAACCTGTAAATGTGTATAAGAAGAATTTAACAGCTGCGTAGATTCTTCTTTTTCCACCCCATGCACCAACAATGTATAACATAGGAACTAATGATAATTCCCAGAATACATAGAAGATAATTGCATCTAAAGCTAAAAATACACCAACCATAGTCATCTCTAAGAATAATACTGTAATAACTAAGTTTTTAAGATCTCTTTTCTCAGTTAAACCGATTAAAGATATCATAGTCATAAATGTAGTCATAAGAACTAAAAATAATGATATACCATCGATACCTAAATTATAAGAGATACCATATTGAGATATAATAGGTATAAACTCACTAAACTGCATACCTGCAACGCTAGAATCAAAACTAGCCCATAAATAGCAAGAAAGAAAAAACTCAATTGCTGTAACTGTAATTCCATATGTTCGTATTGCACTTTTGTCTACCATAAAACCTATAGCAGCTGCAAACGCTGGAAAAAATATTAAAATTGATAAAATGTGTTCCATCTATTTCCCTTCCTTACTTTAAACCACTAAAGGCAATAACTAAAATCAATAGTACGGCAATACCGATACCCATCCATTTTAAACCTTTTGATAAGTTACCTGACTGCATAGCAGTTCCACCTTCACCACCAGCATAAAA
>JAYEOQ010000055.1:10209-19707 GCA_034723215.1 Campylobacterota bacterium
CTTACTTTAAACCACTAAAGGCAATAACTAAAATCAATAGTACGGCAATACCGATACCCATCCATTTTAAACCTTTTGATAAGTTACCTGACTGCATAGCAGTTCCACCTTCACCACCAGCATAAAATCCATTTGCAATACCATCAACTATCGCATCGATTAACTTAAGGTCAAGCTCTTTCCAACTAAATTTAGATAATGCTAAATATGGTTTTAAAATAAGCTTCTCTATCATTAACGGAAAATAGTATTGATTTGCTAATAATTTATAACAAAATCTATTTTTAAATGCTTCACTGTAGTATCCACCAGACTTATTATATTTAAGTACTGCAAAGATAATTCCACCTAATGCAATAGCTGTAGTAATAATAATTAAAATCCATAAAGTCATCTCGCTTGCATGAATCTCTAATGGTGGTAATACCTTAGTAACCATCTCAACAAAGCTTGCTTTCATCCAACCAGCACTTATAGCTAAAATAGCTAATGGTGTCATAGCTGCAATCACAAACGGATATGTTTCATGTGGATGTACTTTATCATGGTCATAGTTCTCTTCACCATAGAATACATACATAACAAGTCTAAATGAATAGAAAGCAGTTAAACCAGCTGTTATCCATAAAGTTGCCCATAATACATAAGCGTGTGCACCAAATGCTACTTCAAGAATTAAATCTTTTGAGAAGAAACCAGCAAGTGGGAAGATACCAGCAAGAGCTACAGATGCAATTGTCATAATCAACGCAGTGTAAGGCATATGCTTTTTAAGTCCACCCATTTTCTTAATATTAATCTCATCATTAGTTGCATGCATAACATTACCAGCACCTAAGAATAGAACTGATTTAAAGAATGCATGTGTTGCAAGGTGAAATAAAGCTACCCAATAAGCACCAAGACCAGCTGCTACGAACATATATCCAAGTTGAGATAATGTAGAGTAAGCAATAATCTTTTTCATATTAGTTGCCACCAATGCTTGAGTTGCAGCAAATATAGCAACAAATGCACCAAGGCAAGCGATAAAGTATCCAACTTCAGGAACAACTGTAAAAATCTCATTAGCTCTAATTACTAAATAAACCCCTGCTGTTACCATTGTAGCAGCATGAATTAATGCTGAAACTGGAGTAGGACCTTCCATCGCATTTGCAAGCCAAGTATTAAAAGGAAATTGAGCTGATTTACCCATTGCACCAATAAATAAGAACACTGCAATAGCAACAATTAAACCATGATCAAGTGTACCAATTTGTGCAAATACTGCATCGTATTGTAAAGTTCCTAGATTCCAGAATATTAAGAATATACCAATTAACATACCTAAATCTGCAACTCTATTCATGATAAATGCTTCGTTTGCAGCATAACCCGGAGAGATTGAAGAGTAAGGAGATAGTGTTGAATATGGTGATTCATAAATATCATCTGATTGCTTAACATCATCTTTGTGATACCAAAAACCAATAAGAAGCCAAGAACAAAGTCCAACCCCTTCCCAACCAATAAATAATCCTGCAAAGTTATCAGACATAACTAAAATCATCATTGAGAAAACAAATGCTGAAAGATAAGAGAAAAATCTATTAAATCCAGTATCGTGATCCATATAACCAATAGAATGTATATGTACCATTGTTGATACCATCGTAACAACAACCATCATTGTAACACTTACTTGGTCAACAACAAATCCAAAAGGGATACTAACATTTCCTATAACTATCCAATCCATCATATTTACATGTACTGTATTTCCTGTTGTATAAACATAATACAGTAAGTTAAGTGATGCGATTAAAGATACACCTAATAAACCAGATGTAAGAATACCTACAAATAGTTTTTTTGGAGTATTACCAAATAACGCAGCAATTAATGAACCAACTAGTGGAGCAAAAAGTGCTATATATAAATAATTTTCCATTCTTATCCCTTCATACTTTGTAATGATTCTAAATCAATATTATTATGTCTTTTGAACCATAATATTAATAAACCAAGACCAATAGCAACTTCACTTGCAGCAATTGCAATAATGAAGAATGCAAACATTTGTCCAGTTAAATCACCATGAAATTTAGATATAGCAGCCATACCGATATTAACAGCGTTTAACATAATCTCTGTAGAGAAAAATAACATTAAAAGATTTGTTCTTCTCATTGCACCATACATACCAATCATAAAAATGATAGTACTTAATGCTAAATAATCATTTAGTGTAATACTCATTTTATATCCTTTGCAATCTCAGTATCAGTTTTGTGATTATCTAAATCATGTTCACTTGTTTCTGTTACTGATCTATCCATTTTTTTACCAGCTAAAATAATTCCACCAATCATTGCAACAAGTAACATAACAGCTGCAACCTCAAAAGGAACTAAATATTTAGTAAATAAAACAAGACCAATATCTTGTGTATTTCCATAAGCTTCATGTACTGGATAATGTGCAGTTGCATTTGCACCAATAACTGGAGCCATAAATATTGCAACAACAATTACTGCAATAATTCCAGATAACACAAATGTTAATCTTGGATTTGCATGTCTCTCTTTGATATCATTAATTGAATCAAAAAACATCATACCAAATGCGTATAGTGCCATAACTGCACCTGTATATACTACAATTTGTACAGCACCTAAGAAATCTGCATTTAGCATAAAGAAAAATGCCGATATAAAAATCATACCAGCTGCCAAAGAACTTAAAGCGTACAGTGCATTTTTTGTTATCACTGTTACACTAAACATTGCTATTGTTAAAAAAGCAAATAAATAAAAAGCTACTACTTCAAACATATACTATCCTTAATACGCAAGTGGTGTTTTTTTGATTTTATCATCAGCATCTGGAGAAATTGCTCCAAAACCTTGATACTCTAACTGATTTTGTAATTCAGCAAAAGGTGTCATTAAATCATCTTTTAAAACAAAGTGTTCTCTTTGTTCACTCGCATTTTCATATCTACCACCGTGAACGATTGCCAACTCTGGACAAACTTCTGCACAATAACCACAAAAAATACATCTACCTAAATTGATAGTATATTCAACTACCTCTTTTCTTGATTTTTCATCTATTTTTGTATCAAGTCTAATACAGTTTGCTATACAAATCTTTTCACAAAGTCCACAACCAATACATCTATTGTTTCCACTTTCAAGTAGAACTAATAGTTTATGTACAGCTCTATATCTAGGGCTAATTGGTAACTTTTCTATTGGGTATTGAACATTATGTGTTTCATTGTTAAGTAAAACACCTTTCATAATCTTCAGCGTAATCCCAAGCCCTTTGAATAACTCAACACTAAACCCTCTATCAAGAATTTGTTTGAATTTATCCCAACCTTGAACTGGATACTCTTCAATATCCATTTTAATGTATTCTTGGCTACCTACATTTCTCTCTTTTAAATCTTTGAAACTCATATTTTAGCCTCCCTTATAATATAACTAGTGCAGTTACTAAGATATTTAGTAAAGCTAATGGCATTAATATTTTCCAACACAACCACATAAGTTGATCTGGTCTTACATGTGGCCAAGAAGCTCTTGTCCATAAGAATAGGAAAATTAAAAATGCAACTTTAAGTAAAATTGCAATTGCACCAGGTATGAACCATAAATCATTAAATCCACCTAGGAACATTAAAACTGTTACAAATGAGATTGTAAATAGATTTGCATACTCACCAATAAAGAACATACCCCATCTCATACCTGAATACTCAGTAGCATAACCAGCAACAACTTCAGCTTCATGCTCAAGAAGGTCAAATGGTGTTCTGTTTGTTTCTGCGTATCCAGCTATTAAAAATAGAAAGAATGCTAATGGTTGAGTAAAGATTAACCAGTTTTGAACTCCACCAGCTTGGTAATTATTAATATCAATTAATGATAAACTACCTACTAGCATTAATGGAGATAACATTGAAAGACCTGTTACAACTTCATAAGATAAAAGTTGAATCGCAGTTCTTGCACCTCCAAGAAGTCCCCATTTATTTGCTTGTGCCATACCACCTAATAATGGACCATAAAGTCCTGTAGCCATAACACCCATAACAAATAGTACACCAACATTTACATCAGATACAATTACACCTGGAATAAATGGTACAGCAGTCATAGCAATAAATGCTGTTGCTGCTGTAATAATTGGAGCAATCATAAAGATTAATCTATTTGCATTTTGTGGAATAAAATCCTCTTTTGTAAATAGTTTTGCACCATCACAAAGAATCTGTAAAAGTCCATAAGGTCCAACATGAAGTGGACCTGGTCTTCTTTGCATAAATGCTAGAATCTTTCTCTCTATATAAGTAGTAAAACCTGCCAGTGCTGAAAACACTGTCAATATAATTACTACTTTGACAATCGTCATTATAATATCGTTATCCATAACCTACACCCTTTCTAAATTTGCTACACTGAATCTTGAAGCATTAAATAAATTTTTTGTATCAATAATTTTATCAAATGTAGGTACATAAGATATATCACCTACAAGATAGTTATCAACTCTAATTTCTAGTGTAAATTCACTGTTGTTAGCATTGATTTTAATCTTATCACCAACTTCAACCTCAAGTTTTGTTTTTAAACTATCAGAAATATATAGTGCAACTATATCATCTTTTAGTTGATTAGCTACTGCTGTAAACTCATTGAATTGATTTATTGGATTACCATTGTAAATAATATACTCATTTTCTTTGATTTCTATACTTTTTGCCTCACATACAACTTTTGCATCTTCAACTTTAGTTTCATCTAAAGATATAGAGTATCCTCTATATTCAACCATATCATTTCCATATCTATTTTCAAGTTTATCAAACTCTACACAATCAAATATCTCTGATGTATAATCAATAGCATTCTCTTTTTTAGTTTCTAAAATATTATTTGCAATATCATTTAATTCGTAACCTTCATAACCAATAGCAGCATTTGTAGGAATTACTTTTTTATCTATATTTACAAAAGTACCCTCTTGCTGATTTAATGCTGGCATATCAATGTCACCATCTGTAAATGCACTTAATTGATAATCTGCTTTAACATTATATCCTACAGTTTTTCCAGATATTTCACTATCTAAATCACAAAGTAAACTAACACCTAAACTATTTGTTTGTGCTGGAATAACTAAAACTGTAAAGTTTGTATACTTTTCAACCATTGCTGAAAGTTTAGCAATATTTGATGAGTTTGGATGTGTTATACAATCTTCACCAACTATTAAATTAAATGTATCTTTTTTAAGCAACATTGTTGTTATAGTTTCAAGTAATGATTCATCTGCACCAATCATATCAAGAAGTTTTGTATATGTATACTCAACCTCTTTAGTAACTTTTTTAGGAACCATTTTAGTTGTAGTTTTCTCTTCACCTGTTTCAGTATCTACAGTAGTCTCTTCAACTTTCTCTTTAATCATCTCTGTTACAGTTTTTACTCTAGTTTCTCTTTGAGAAGCTAAATACTCTTCAACATCTGCAGGTAAATCTTTTCCAAATTGATCAAGAATAAAATATAAAACAGCATCTTCTGATAAAGGCTTATTGATTATAGTTTCAATATTTTTACCTTTTTTACCAAAACCTTCAATATGTGTATCACCTAAACTGTGGAAGTATAAGCCTGCACCTTTATTCATAGTAATTGCATTGTTAAAAGCATATTTTGCAGCTGGAGCATCAGACTTTAGATAAGAACCAACAGAGATTAAGAAGTTACTATTATGAACATCTTCTAAAGTACCATTATATAAACTTTTTCCTGTTACAGATGAATAATCAGCCATAAAGTTTTTAAATCTTCTAGCATCTTCATTGATAAGTTTTGCACCTGTTTTAGTTTTTATCGCTTGAAGCATTGATGCCTCTTCATTTGTAATAAAAGAATTAAATAAAATTGAATCTGCATTTTGAACTTTTTCAACAGCATTTAAAAATTCTGAATCATCTTTAACACCTCTATTTGAATAATCAAAAGCAAATCTAGTAGCTCCACTTAAAGATGAATAATGAGATTCATTTGTAACTCTATAAATCTTCTCTTGGGTATTTTTATCAATACTTTCGTGCTTAACTTCATAATATAAGAATGAACAATCTGAAGAGTAAGGATTTGCAGCAGGAATTTTTGTAAGTTCCCATGCATTTGATCTGTATTGGAACTCAGAACTAACTAATGCACCAACTGGACAAACCTCAATACACTCACCACAATCAATACAGCTAGGCTCATCAAATCCAATAAGATTTTTATTTAACTTATTCCACATAGCATAAGCATCTTTAGGCATATTTGCTTTATAGTCTGCACTTAAAGCATCTGCACCTCTTTTTACTGTACTTAGTGCATTTGAACCAATCATATCTTTACAAACAGTTACACACTTTTCACAAACGATACATAAACCTGGGTCGTAGTTCATAACTCCCCAATTAACCGTTGGTCTATCTACATCTTTTACTGAATAATTTTGCTTATCTACATTCATATATAAAGTATAGTTTTGAAGTTCACACTCTCCACTTTTATCACAAACTCCACACTGTAATGGATGATTTACATCGTAAACCTCCATAATAGCTTTTCGTTCTTTCTCTATATTTGGTGTATCAACTGTTACTGACATACCATCTTTAGATTTAGCATTACAAGCATAAACTTGCTTTCCATCTGCCTCTACTAAACATAATCTACAAGCCAAAGTTGGTGAACATTTTGTTTGATAACATATAGCAGGAACAAAAATATCGTTTGCTCTAGCTACATTTAATATAAACTCACCCTCTTTTGCTGTACATTCTTTTCCGTCAATAGTCATATTTATCATATTTGCCATTATACTTCAACCTTTTTAATTTGTACTTGTTTAAATCTATAACCCTCAGAAATTACATCAGAGTTTATACCATCATTAAATGTTGGATAAAGTGCAATTGTACCTTTTATAGTTTGGTCAATTTTAAAACTTTTTCTAGTTGTATCTCCACCATAAGTTATATCAACAGTATCACCATCTTTTATCTTTGCAGCTGTTGCGAATGATGAACTACCTCTTAAACTTTCATTTGTTTGAAGTAGTAAAGATTTAGCTGTATTTGTATTAAACTGATGTAAAGGCTCACATCTATAAATCACTGTACCGTTGTAAGTATTTATTGGTGATATCTCATCTAAAGTTATATTCTCATCTGCTGATTTAGACTCAAGTGTATATCCTCTTAAATCTGTACCATATTTGTTATAACCATTTTGCATATCATCAAAAGCTATTGATTTAAAACCTTTTTCTAATGGTAATGTAGAAGTATAATCAATACTATTTTCAATTTTAATATCTAATAATTCATTAGCAATATCATTTAAACAATATCCATCAAAGTTTAAAGCAGCATTTGTATTCAATACTTTTTTATCAATTGATGTAAATGTACCCTCTTGCTGATTTAAAGCAGGTACTTGTAGATCACCTGTACCATCTTCACTAATGATAAAATCACCATCTTCATTATAACCTACAACTTTTTCTCCAGCTGTATTATCTAAATCACAAATTAAACTAACACCTAATGTATTTGTTTGAGATGGGATTAATACAACATTAAAATCAGTATGAATATCAATAAGACCAACAAGTTTAGCAATATTTGAAGCATTTGGATGACCATATAAATCTTCACCAATTACAAGAGTTCTGTTTTTTCTTCTGATTAGTTTTTTTACAATAGATTCTAATTCTTCTTCACCAACTGAAGTTTCACCACTTAAATATCCAATATCTAAGTCATCAAAATAAGCTTTAAATTCAGATGGTATATCTTTGATTAGATAAGAAGCTAATAGAGCTAAAACACCCTCTTCACTCTCAGCTTCATATTTAACAAATTGAGTATATTTATTTTGTAATGCAATATCATCAATTGGATGCATATAAATAAACTGAGCTCTTTGTTTTTTTGTAGCGATATTTGTAGCGTATTTAACCCCTGGATTATCTCTACTTATTCTAGTACCTATCATAATAATTGCATCACTTTGAGCAATATCAGAATTTGTTGCTGAATATAAACTATTACCTGTTACACTAGAATAGTTTGCTAAAAAGTTTTGGTAATTTAAAGCATCATTATTAATAAGTTTTATACCAGTCTTTTCTTTTATAGCTTGTAAAATACTAGCCTCTTCATTTGTAATAAATGAGTTAAACTTAATAGTATCAGATGATTTAATTGCTTCAATTGCTTTTGCAAAAGAGGTTTCATCTTTCCCTTGAGCTTTATTTTCAAATCCAAATCCAAATCTACCAGCACCACATAAAGCACCAAATTCAAATTCATTTGTAACTCTTGTGATTTTTTTATCAAATGGATTAGCAGAACCAGCGTGTTTTACATTATATTCTAGTGAACAACCACTAGAACAGTGAGCACATGACGCAGGTATTTTATCAGCTTCCCAAGCGTTTGATCTATATTTAAACTCATTTGATACTAAAGCTCCAACTGGACAAACAGAGATACAATCTCCACACTGCTCACATCTTGAGTATTTCATATCAATAGTAGATTTATATCCACCTGGTTTGATGTAAAGTGCAGCTGCACCTATAACTTCATTACAAGTATGTACACACTTTTCACACATAATACAAAGAGATGGGTCATACCCTAAGATACCCCAACTTTTTTTCTTTCTATTTAGTTCTTTAGCTGCAAACTCTTGTGAAGACACGCCAAACTCTAAAGTTTTGTTTTGTAGATCACACTCTCCACTTTTATCACAAACACCACACTGTAACGGATGATTTACATCATACATTTTCATAATATTTTGTCTATGTCTATGTAGTTCTGTATTGTCAGTTTGTATTACTGCACCATTTACTGCTTTTTCTTGACAAGATAGAACAGTTCCATCAACACCTTCAACATCAACTACACACATTCTACATGCAGTTATTGGTGATACTTTTGTTAAGTAACACATTGTTGGGATGTAGATATCATTTTCTCTTGCTATTTCAAGAATAGTTTGACCGTAAATACCATTACAAGATTTACCATCAATAGTAATCGTAAGCTCTTTCCCTCTATGGATTATTCGTTCACTCATACTGCCACCATCCCCAGATAATAACATCTCATACATCTCTCTGCCTCAGCTTGTGCTTCTTGGGCTGTAAATCCAAGATTTACCTCTTGATTGTTATCTTTTCTTACTTCTGTTGCTAGTTTCTCACTATGTTCTCTAGGAAGTCCTGGCATCCAGTTAGTAACTTTTTCTTTTTTATTATAAACTTTTAGACGATTCATATGGTCTTCCATAATCTCGTCATCAGTTAATGTAATCTTGCCATCATAGATATATCTTGACATCACTGAAGCAGCTCTTTTTGCTTGACCAGTTGCATTTACAATAGTCATAGGACCATATTCACAATCTCCAGCAGCAAAAATAC
>JAYEOQ010000056.1:0-4426 GCA_034723215.1 Campylobacterota bacterium
GAAAATTAACTGTAAATAATAGAGATAAAGAGGTGATATTTAGAATTAAATTATATATTACATAATTATAAGTAAAGGTCATATTTAAAATCTAAGTTTTAAGTGTATAAATATTATAATCTTTGCTATGAATAATAAACCAAAAAGATTTTTAATTCCTATCCTTACATTAACGATAATAACAATAATCTCTATATCAACAATAAACACTTACTTAAATATTAATATGTTTAAACAACATATGAAACATGAAATGGATAAAAAAAGAAGTGAGTATATCCAAAAAAACAAAGATGAAATTTATAATAAAGTTCATTTTGTTAATAACTCTATAGAATTTCAAATATCTAGAATAGAAGAAAAAATTAAAAGATCTTTAAAATATAAACTAAATTCAGGGGCAGAAACTGCAAGATATTCTAAAGTAATTGAAAATAAAATCAAAAATAATGTTTTAAAAAGGTTTAAAAATTTTCATTCAAATAACAACAGCTATATATTTATCTATGATCTACACAATTTAGATGGAGGTGATGATTTTTCTACAATGCTTTTAAATCCAAATAGGGCTGATTTAATTGGTAAAAAACTTACAGATAACTATAGAGATGAAAAAGGGAAATATTTTAGAAAAGAGTACTTAAAAGGTTTAAAAAATAAAGGTGAAGTATATGTTCAATACTACTATAAAAAGCCTGATACAAAAGAACCAAAACCAAAATTATCATATTTTTATCTTCAAAAAGATTGGAATTGGATAATTGCAAGTGGATTTTACTTTGATGATTTAGAAGACAATATTCTTAAAACTGAACAATCAATTAGGAAGTATACTAAAGAGTTAATCATAGATTCTATATTTTGGATATCTCTTTTATCTTTTATAGCAATAATGGTAGCTATATATGTTTCTCTAAAAATTGATAAAACTATTAAAAAACAAACTGATAAATTAATACAAAATAAAATTGAACTTGAAATTGCTCATAAAAATGAATATGCTAAAAATGAGGAGTTAAAACACAAAGAAAAATTAGCTGCAATGGGAGAGATGATAGGAAATATTGCCCATCAGTGGAGACAACCTTTAAATGCAATAGGGGCAATTAATATGAATATTGAAACAAAGCTAGAATTTGGAGATACTATTACAGTAGAAAACTATAAAACAATCAGTGATGATATAAATAAACAACTACAATTTATGTCAACTACTATCGATAATTTTAGAGATTTTATTAAAAATAACGGAAGAGCTGAATCATTTAATCTAAAAAATAATTTAGACTCATTTTTATCTTTAATTGAAGGTTCTATAAAAACAGAAGATATAAATATAGTACTAGATTTAGATAAAGATATAGAGGTCTATTCTTATCCAAATGAACTTATACAATGCTATATAAATATATACAACAATTCAAAAGATGCCATTAAACATGTAAGTGAAAAGAATAAATTACTATTAATTAGTATCTCTATTCAAAATGAAAATATAATTATAATGTTTAAAGATAATGCAGGTGGGATACCAAAAGATATATTAAATAAAATATTTGAACCATATTTTACAACTAAGCACAAAAGTCAAGGGACAGGATTAGGACTAAATATGACATATAGACTAATAGTAGATGAGATGGATGGTACTATCCAAGCTCAAAATATAAAGTTTGATTACAACGGACAAAAACAAACTGGAGCTAGTTTTATAATCACTTTACCAAATAAACAAAAAGTTTTATAAACTCTTTACTTATTGTTTTTGATAATAGAAACAACCTCTTTTAGGTTATCTTCTATCTCTTGAGGTGTCATTGTACCATCTATTGTACCTACTTTTACTCTCCCTGTAAATATCTTTTTAATGATACCATCTTTATTAACTTGATAAACAAAATATTTTACAGCATCAGATGTAGGTACTTGTAAAAAGTTTCTCATTGCACCATCTCTATCATATATCCAAGGTAGATGTTTTTCACCTTTTAGTTTTGTATTTTTT
The DNA here is from genome assembly GCA_034723215.1 of Campylobacterota bacterium. Lineage (GTDB taxonomy): Bacteria > Campylobacterota > Campylobacteria > Campylobacterales > Arcobacteraceae > JAIOSF01. Next base: position 2,006 of record JAYEOQ010000056.1, read on the forward strand.
GTATGAGCTTGCCATCTTTTAATAAACCAAGGCGCATCCGAGATATTTGATATAGTTACAAATTTTCCCGCTTCTAATTTAAGCATCTTTTCTAAATCATTTGACAACACAATAGACTCGTGATTTCCAACAAATAAGATAGAATTAGGTTTAACAATACTTTGAGTTGCAAATTTTTGATCATCAAAACCAATAAGCTCTACTGTTTGAGGAAGATTTTTTATATCTATTTGTTTTCGTTCTATCTTCTGTGGAGCATCTACTGTTAGGTAAGTTAAAAGAACTAACCCTACTGTACTTATAATAACAATTTTTACTATTGACCATATATTCAATTTTTTATCCTTTTTACTTCTCTTATAAACAATCTATCAATTGTTAAGTTATCATCTATTGGTTTTTTATCTATTATATTGTCTACTAATTGTTTAGCTAAATATGGAGCTAGAACAAAACCTCTTCCACCAACACCATTTAAAATATAAAGATTTTTATATCGTGTAAATCTATCCTTATTTACATTTGTACCATTTTTTAAATATGGAAACTCTTCAAGAGTTTTAGAACTATCTATTATTTCACCAACCATTGGAAAATAATCAACACTACACGCCCTAGCCCCAATATACTCTTTTACTACATCTATATCCTTTAACTCTACAATATCTTGAGATTTTATTAATAGCTCATCAATATCTTGTATTGAGTTTTCTATATCTTTTAAATCTCTATGATGTGTAGCACCAATTGAAACACGATATTTATCATCACTAATTGGAAAGCTTTTTGAAACTGAACATTGTTTATGATAGTTATGTTTTAAATTTGTAGTTGTAGTTACATCAATTCGTCTACCCCATACTGCACGAATTTTTAAATAAAATTCATCAATCAATTTTAAATTTGCACCAGTAGTAAGAATAAGTTTTTTTGTTTTTATTTCATTGTTAAGTAGCCAATATTCACCATCATAAGATATATCGTCCACATCAAAATTAAACTTTGTTTCTATTTTTTTTCTATTACTATTAAAGCTAGTTGTCATAGTTTTACAAATACCAACACTATTTACAACAGAAGCAATATCAAATAAATACCCATCACCATCTTGTGAATATGAAAAGTCCATATATGGGATATATTCTTTAAATTTCTCTTTATCTTTCTCATCTTTTGGGATTCTTGTTGTCCCACAACTCTCTATTAAAAATGGGAAGTTTCTTTGATATAGAGTAGTACTATATTTTAAAGATTTTGTAACTAAATCTTTAAAATCATTCGGTTTTCCTAAAAGTGGTGACAAAAATGCTCCAGCAGCACCAGAAGCTCCAAAAGCAACTGATGAACCTTTATCTATTAAAAGTAAGTTATTTGAATGTTTTGACAACTCATAAGCTACACTACAGCCACTTATTCCAGCACCTACAATTACATAGTCGTATACCATTAGTTTAAAATATTTACCACTTTTGTTAACTCCTCTTTAGAACCAAAGTAAATTGGAGTCTTTTTAGATAAATCATTTTCTAATTTAATATCTAATATTCTGTTTTTTCCATCAATAGCAACCCCATTCGCTAATTCAATAATAAAAGATATAGGATAAGCTTCAAATGCTAACTCTAAAATACCATTTTCATCTTTTCTTGTAGATGGAGAAGAGTACAGACCACCTCTTTTAAAAAGTATCTGATGTGTATCTAAGGCTAAAGAATCACTAAACCTAAGTCTATAACCCTCATCAAAAAAGCTTTGCATTAAATCTTCATGATTTTTATGAAAAGTTGTAACATCACCACCTGTTGAGTTGATTTTACCTTTTGATTCTAATTTAAAAGAATTTTGCTCAACAAAAGTTTTCCCATCATAAGAGTAAAACTTTACCCCATTCTCTTTTGTTGCAAATACAGTTTGAAATGTTGGTCCGTAAGTTACATAAGATGAAGCAACTAAATTCTTCCCATCAATAGAACCTTCATAAATAGCAAAAATAGTACCTAATGAAAAGTTTAAATCTAAAAGATTTATATTATCAATAGCTATAAAACTAACTATATATTTACCATTTTCATTTAAAGAGATATACTCTTTTGTATCTTGTCCAATAATAGAGTTTATTTCACTTACTTTACTAAACTCTTTTGTCATTAAATCTGTACAAAATTTATTTATATCTTTATTTGACTCTTCTGTTGATTTTGAAGCTGATAAAAAATCATCATAATTACTAAATACTTTATCTTCTATCTCTTTAGCTATATTTTTAATAGCTCCTAAAACTTCTATCATTAAAATCCTTCGTATAATACATTATCGTTCAATTAGTTAAAATAAGAACGAGTTCATTAAAACTCATAGCTCTCACAAAGGTTAATAATTAACAAGTTTCTTTCCTTTCTGGGTAAAAATATACCAGCACTA
>JAYEOQ010000057.1:0-4402 GCA_034723215.1 Campylobacterota bacterium
ATAAGTGAATCATTAATTAACTTTATCACATTATTTTTTAATTTTTTATCAAAATATATTAAAACATTTCTACAAAATACTAAATGAAACTCATTAAAAACTCCATCTGTTACCAAGTTATGTTGAAAGAAATTTAATTTATCTTTTATTTTACTATTTAGCTCCACATAATTATCAGTAATCTCAAACCAACTATCAAAATCTTTTTTACCGCCACTTTTAATATAGTTTTCTTTATATTGTTTATAACTCTTTTTAGAAAACATACCATTTTTTGCTTGATTTAAAATATTATTATTAAAATCTGTTGCGTATATTATAGACCTATCTAAAAGTCCCATCTCATCTAACATTATTGCAACACTATATGGCTCTTCTCCACTAGAACAGGCACTACACCAAACTTTTATATGTGGATAAGTTTTTAAAATTGGTAAAACCTCTCCTCTTATATGTTTAAATACTTCAGGATCTCTAAAAAAATCACTTACATTTATAGATATTTTCTTAAACAATAGTTCAAATATCTCTCTATTGTTTAAAATTACATTTTCGAACTCTATAAAGATATCTATCCTTAACTCTTGTCTTACTAATTCTACTCTTCTTGATATAGATTTTATATCATAATCACTAAAGTCATATCCATAAATTTTATTTATATTCTTCAATAACTTTCTAACTCTATCTTCTAAATTTATTATTGCATTTAGTTTTGCTTTTATATATTCATTTATCTGCTCTATATTAAAAACTTCAGTATAGTTTCCAGATATAATTGCATTTAGTGGTATCTCATTTGCCTCACACTCATTTGGGTCTTGAACTATAGCTATCCCACCAGTTTCTTTTATATCTTTTAAAGAGTTTATCCCATCATCTAAATACCCACAAGTAAGTATTGTAAGTAAATTTTCTTTGTATTCTAAATTAAGTGTTTTAAACAATACATCAATAGATGGTCTACTAAAATTTACTTTTGGTTCGCTAGTTTGATAGATATACCCATCCACTACATTCATATGTAAATTTGGAGAGGTTACATAGATATGATTTAATCTTACTTTTTCACCATTTTCTGCCTCTTTTACTCTAAATGAGGTAAACTGTTGTAAAATTGAAGCTAGTTTATTTGTCTCATTTGGCAAAATGTGCACCACTATAAATACTGCTATATCAGAATAAGGTAACTCTTTAACAATTTTGATTATATTTTGTAAAGCACCTGCACTACCACCTATACCTATAGCTTTTATTTCATTATTATTATGTTTATAATGATATATCTTATCGAGTGCTATATTTATTGATAATTTTCTTAAATAACTCCATAAAATTTTATCATCTGTAGTTAGTTTTAAATCTTTCTTTGTATTAATCAAGCTCTTTACAATCTCAGGAGACACTATACTTGTAGTAATAAAAGATATAGATAATTTATCTTTCTCTTTTAAAAGTTTTAATAGCTCCAGCTCATCACTTTTACTACAACCATTTTCTATAAGTATTTTTGTTATAGTGCCGTATTGTTCATAGTGTATCATCTACTATTTTATCCAAGCTTTAACAACACCTACAAATGTTTCAAGATTTAAAGGTTTTGTTAAAAAGTCATTTGCTCCAACTTTTAGACAATTTTCTTTATCTTGAGCCATCGCTTTTGCAGTTACTGCAATTATAGGTATATCTTTTATATCATCTGTATCTCTTATCTCTGTTATAGCTTCATATCCATCCATCACTGGCATCATTATATCCATAAGGACAACATTAGTATCTTTATTTTCAAGGAGTAGATCTATAGCTTCTTTACCATTATATGCTGTTAATACCTCAGCACCTCTCTCCTCTAATATCTCCACAAGGACAAAAGTATTTCTCATATCATCATCAACAACCATAATCTTTTTGCCATCAAAATTTATATCACTAACCATCACCTCTTTAGTACTAGCTGAAGTTGATTTTTTTATTCTATGTAAAAACATATCAACCTCATCTACTAATTTATTTTGAGAGTTTACAGATTTTATCACTATAGAATCTGTATATTGTTTAATTTTACCCTCCTCCTCTTCACTTAACTCTTTACCTGTATATATAATAATTGGTATATTTAATCTACTATTTTTTATATATTCACATACCTCTAATCCATGCTCACCACTTAAAGAGAGATCAATAATAACAGCATCATATATACCTTTTGACAACTCTTTTTTTGCTTCACTAATATCTGCTACACCCTTTGATTTTACAGAGCAATCACTTGTTAACTCAACCATTGCCTCTCTTTGTACCATATCATCCTCTACAATAAGTAAATCTTTTACTTTTTTACTATTATATTTATTGAAATCATTAAATACATTTTGTAGGTCATCATAAGACAATGGCTTTTGCTTAAATCCAACTGCACTCATCAATTTAGTATCATTTTGCTTATTACTACCAGATATTATATATACGGGTAGTTTTCGTGTTGAGATATTTGTTTTTAACTCTTTTAGTACCTCAATACCATCAATATCAGGAAGACCTAAATCTAACAAAATACCTTGTATATTTTTATACCTATTAGCTAACTCCAACCCTTTTTGTCCGTTAGTAGCAATAAGTGCAAAATCACCATTTTCATTAATCACATTTTTCAATGTTAAGGCAAACTCCTCATTATCTTCTATAATCAAAAAAGGTTTATCTGTCGATATTAATTTTTCAGAATCATCCTTAATAAAATCATCATCTTTTTGTATAATTTTTGGTTCTGTTTTTATCTTTGATTCTATCTCAACACTCTTTTTTTGTTGTTCTCTTGGTTTATTGTTTGTAATATTTGGAATAATTATAGAAAAAGTACTACCTTTACCCTCTTTTGAATTTAATAAAACCTCGCCATCCATAAGTTTAACCAACTCTTTAGTAATAGAAAGCCCCAATCCAGTTCCACCATATTTTCTACTAGTACTCCCATCTGCTTGTGCAAATGCTTTAAATACTAAATCTTGCTTATTTTGAGCTATCCCTATACCTGTATCTTTTACTGATATTTTAACTTTATTTGAATCTTCTGGTTCAATTAAAAGTTTTATACTCCCCTCATGTGTAAATTTTAAAGAGTTAGATAAAAAGTTTTTTATAACTTGTGATAGTTTATCTATATCTGTATTTATATTATCATTGTATCTATCTTCAATTACAAACTCTAAACCTTTATTTTCAATACTTGTTTCAAACATATCACCGATTTTTTGACAAAACTTTGAAGATTGAAAACTTTCTATATTAAGTTCCATTCTCCCTGCTTCAACTTTTGATAAATCTAAAACATCGTTTATCAGTCTTAGTAGATCTTCCCCTGAACTATTTATAATTTTTGCTTTTTTAATATCATCAGCAGTTAAATTCTCTTTTTTATTTTGACTTAACATACTTGATAACAATATTACAGAATTTAGTGGGGTTCTTAACTCATGTGACATATTTGCTAAAAATTCACTTTTATATCTATTTGATTCTTCTAAATCATTTGCTTTTTTCTTTAATTCATCTTTAGAGTTTTCCAACTTTTTATTTTGAATTTTTAACTCTTTTTCAGACTCTTTTAGCTGAACTTGCTGCTCCTCCATCTGAGAGTTTGCCTCTTCTAGCTGAGTTTGCTGCTCCTCCATTTGAGAGTTGGATTCCTCCAATAGTGCTTGTTGTTCCTGCATCTGTATATTTGAATCTTCTAACTGTTTTTGTTGTTTTTTAAGCTCAACATTTGTTTTTTGAGATTTATCTAATAGATCTTTTACTTTTTTATTTTGCATTGCCAAAAATAGTTTAGTTGCAATAACAGCATCAGACATCTCCAAGAAATCTTTTTGTTGATTATCAAAAAATATAGTTGAACCAATCTCAATTACACCTAAAAGTTCATCTTGATAGATAAGTGGAAATGTATATGTATTTAAAGGTGGTTCACTAGTAGTTCCTGTTGTTATAGTTGAGTGAGTTCGTATCACATTTTCAAGTTGTATAGGTGTTTTTTGTAAAGCTACTTGACCAACAGTACCCTCTCCAAATTTAAATTTATTTGATACATCTTTTCTTTCTACATAAGCATAAGTCCCATATAGATGTAATTGCTTATCATCATTATCATAAGTATAAAGTGCACCAACACCAGCTTTTAAATATTCACAAAGATATTTTACCGCATTATTACAAACTTTTACAATATCATTATCTCCTGATAACTCTTTATTTAAGCCACCAAGCCCCTCTTTTATCCAATCCTCTTTTTTGTTTTTATCTAATTTTAGGTATTTTTTATATCCTTGATTAGATAATTGAGATTTAACTGAACTATTTTTTTCAAGTCTTAGCTTTAGTTTCTCTATCCCTTTTTCTCTATCAT
>JAYEOQ010000058.1:0-4384 GCA_034723215.1 Campylobacterota bacterium
TCCTAGGGGTCACCAACTTAAATATTAAAACTTAAAAGTGCGGTTGTAGCTCAGCTGGTTAGAGTACCTGCCTGTCACGCAGGGTGCCGAGGGTTCGAGTCCCTTCAACCGCGCCACTTTTATTTTCAACTAAACAATCTCAAATAAATATAACACAATCAAAGCAAGAATTAGAACAATTCAAATAAGAACTAAAATTTATCGATAATATAAAAGACGAATAAAAATATTCGCCAATTAAGTTTTATTTTGTAGAGATATTATCCTCTTTTTCAATCTCTTTTTGTAAATCACTTACATTTTCAATATATTTAATATCTACTACATTCATATTATTTAATATTACAACCATTATTTTTTCTTCATTACCTTTGTTTTTATAATAATCAGATAGTTCATCATTATCCAATGTAACAATTGGATAATCATATCCAGTAATAGGTAAAACAAAAAACTTTATAAACGATGGCATAGCAGATACATCAGCTACAAAAAGGATATCTCTTTTTGAAAGATAATCAGCATCTTTAGTTGCAACAAAATCTTTAACTGTATGACCAGAAGCTTTTTTAAATGCAAATATTACTTTAGTAGTACTATTTTTTATTTTATGTATATTTCCAAATTGGTCTGGTAGATTAAAATTTTTTATTGGTTGATTAACAACAACAGAACTAAACGCTAAACTTGATATTACTATCATTAAAATTAAAATTTTTTTCATAATATGATAGTAACTAAATAAAATTATAGTATACTTATTATAATTTACTAGTGGGAGTAGAATATGTTTGCTATGTATGATGACGATGGATTAAATTTTAGAAATACAATTGATCATCTGTATAATTTACACAAAGTAACTTCATCTGAACCAATAAAAAATGATACAGATGGAAAAAATAAACAAGGTTTTGAGGAAAAACTATATCAAGGTAAAATTACAGAAGATGCTATAAATAAATATAAGCAAGTAACAAATCTTGATACAACAGTTGAGATATTTCATGTTGAGCAGGTGATGTCTCATCATGTTACTACAGTTAATGATTCTCAAACAATACAAGAGTGTTATAATTTGATGGAAGAGTATAAAGTTCAACAGTTGCCAGTAATTGCCGATAGTGCTTTACATCTAAAAGGGATGATAACAAAACATGATATTCTAAGACATTTAGTTGAGGATATTAATTATGCAAATAAAAATATAAATAAACATATATATGAAATTTCAACAAAAAAGATACTTACAACTGATCCTATCTCTGATATAAGAAGAGTTGCAAAAGTTATGTTGGATTTTAATTTAAATGCAATACCAGTTGTAAATAGTGAAGATATTTTAGTTGGTATGGTAACAAGACATGATATAGTAAAAGCAGTTTCAACTATACCTCATATGCAAATATGGGCGTAGTTTGGTATATAGTATGACTATCTAATCACACTCATTTAGTTTTTTCTGAATATAATTTTTTACAACAGAATAAAGTATAGTATCTTTCCAATCTTTAAAAGCTAATCCACTAGCATTTGGATGACCACCACCACCTGCTAGTTTAGCTGCTAAAACTGCTACATCAATTTTATTGTCAGCTCTTAAACTCGCTTTTCCTCTTCTACTTACATCTATAAAAAAATCATAATCTTTATTTACTTTTAAAAATGTATTTGCAGGTATAGAGATACCTCCAAGAGTAAAGGTTAACAACCCTTTGAACTCTTTGTAATGTACTGTTAATTCATCTTTTTTATTCTCTAAAGATTTTACAAGATAAAGTGAGCTTAGATTATCCATAGTATTATTCTCATCTGATAATTTTAGATAGTTTTTTTTGATATGATAAATATTTTCATCAAGTAAAATATGTCCATCTTTTTGTGAAACATATTTTATAGTCTCTTGTAGTAGATAAAATCTATAATCTCTATTTAAATCTCTAAATAAAATATTGTTTATCTCATAAGCTTTAGATATCATACTCATACACACTTTTCCAAATTCAAAAAGTTCTTCATTTTCAAGCCATATATCTACAGCATTTATTGCATCTATTAGGCTTTCAAAGTTATCCTCACATAGTCCTAAAAACTGAGGATAATTTTCACAAAAATAATCATAAGTTATTTTTGTAGCAGATCTTGATATATCTAAATAATACCAATCATATTTATCTGCACTTTTTTGACCAGTTCCGTGGTGGTCTAGTAGTTGAAGTTTTATTTTATAACCATCTTCATTGAATTTTTTTATTTTATGGTTCAAATTTTTTGATTCATCAGGTGTAAGATTTAAATCTGTAATCATAAATAAAATATCTTCATTTTTATCTGTTTTTTCAATTTGTTCTAAAATATCTTTTAAAAATAGTTTAACTTCTAATCCATAGTTAGCATTTTGAAAAACTGCATCTGGGAAAATCTTTCTTGATATAAATTGACAACCATACCCATCTAAATCAGTATGTGAAAGGTGAAAAAATTTCATATTATAAAATATCCTTTAGTGTAAGCTCATCTAGGAAGCCATTGATTTTATTTTGTAAATTATTTAATAATGGAAAAACTGTACATCCACCATTTAAACTAGCAGAACATGTTCCTGCACTAGTTGTACACTCAAATACCAAAGGTAGTTTCTCTTCAGCAATTGTAGTTATCTCTAATACGGTTAACTCTTCACAAGGTTTTTTTAGTGTAAATCCACCATTATTCCCTTTGAAAGAGTTTAGTATTTGATGCTTTGCTAAATTTTGTAATATTTTTGCTAAAAATGATTTTGATATATTAAGTTCATTTGATAATGCTTCCACATTTTTTGGATGATTACTTTTTGCAATACTTACCAATGACAATAATGCATATTCACTTTTTTTTGTTAGTAACATATTATTTTATTCCTAAGTTATTATAATTATAGTGATTGTACTTAAATATTTTTGATAGATAGGTTAATATAAAAAGTGATTTCTATATGTAAAGTATATTTAATAAAAAAGGGGATAAGTATAAAACTTATCCCCTCTTATTTGAATTGATTTAAATAAAATTTAAATTATTTTGCTCTGATACCTAAATCAGCAACAAGTGCTTGGAACTTAGCGAAATCAGTTCTTCTTAAATATTTAAGAAGTCTTTTTCTTTTTCCAACCATCTTTAATAGACCTAATCTTGAATGATGATCTTGTTTGTTTTCTTTTAAATGATCAGTAAGTTTTGTAATTTGTGCACTTAATAGTGCAATTTGAACTTCTGATGAACCTGTATCTTTTGTATCTCTTTGGTGTTTAGCAACAATTGCTTGTTTTACGTCCAGATCTAAAGCCATAATAGCCTCCTGAGTGGTATATAATCTCAAAAATATAGACAATTCTATAAAATTGGAAAGGCATTTTACTTTAATTTACCCTAATAATTCCTTAAAACAAGTTCAGATACAATAGATTTATGATTACAATTAAAGAAAACTCTATATTTATTGCTGATTCTCATTATAACAATGAAAGGGAGATTTTATTTACAATGTTAAGTAAAATTCAAAATAAAGAGATAGAAACATCACAAATTTTTTTAATGGGTGATATGTTTGATTTTTTATCAGAAGAGATTGAGTATTTTAAAACTATTAATCATAAAGTTATATCTTTAATAAACAGATTATCAGTAGATAAAGAGATAATATATTTAGAGGGAAATCATGATTTTAACCTATCAAATATATTTCCAAATCTAGAGATAATCACAAGAGAAAATCAACCCTTAAATATAGTTCAAGATTCTAAAAATATATCAATATCACACGGCGATATTTTCACACCAATAGGATATGAGATATATACTAAAATCATACGAAATCATTATGTTATGAAATTTTTAAATTTGATAGATTTTAACAACTGGCTATCAAAAAAAATAGAACAAGATTTAAAAAAGAAAAATATTTGCCATAAACAAAAAGATTTTGATAATTTTATAGCAAAAAGAGTAGATAATTATAATACAGATTTAGTAATAGAGGGACACTTTCATCAAGGGTATATAGATGAAAAATATATAAATCTCCCATCACTTTGTTGTGATAAAAGATATATGGTTTATTTAAATGGGAAGTTTGAATTTAACTCTCTGTAAAAGTTCCACTTGTTCCAAAATTTTGTGACTGGGAGTATTAAGTGTCATAGATATATGATTAAAAGAAAAGGTAAATATGGGGATTTCTTGGGCTGTAGTAACTATCCTAAGTGCAGTCATTCAATTAAAATAGAAGAAGAAACTATTATTTCTTCAGATAATCCATTTTAAATAAAATCTATCTGTCAACAAAACTATATATTATTTTGATATAATAAGATATAAATAAATTATTGGAGTTCATTATGCAAAC
>JAYEOQ010000059.1:0-4370 GCA_034723215.1 Campylobacterota bacterium
TGTTTTTTATAGATTTGAGACTTGTTTTTTAGTGTCTTGAAGATATATTTTGAAATAAATAAGATAAATAATCTTATTCTTAATGTTTGCTTAGTTTGTTTTGAGAATTTGGTCGGATTTACCTATTATTTTTGACATATAAACTTTCCTTCAACTCCATATAACTAAATAAATTATAACATAACTTTATAGATAAAAAAGAAATAAATACTTAATAATATTATATTTGGAGGAATTTGTGTTTTTATTGATTTATAAACTACACCCTTGACCAACAGAGGTATGAATCTCTTTTAATCCACAATTATTACAAGTGTATTCTATCTCTTTGATACCAGAACAACCGTGACTTTTTACCAATCTTGCTTTTATTGATTCAACTTTAAATAGAACTCCAGTAGTGGGATCTTTAAAGCTTTTAGTTTGTGCTTTACAAGCAGGACAAATTCCATTGTCTAAGTCTGCTTGTCTTGATTTTTTAGATTTAAAATAGAGAAGTGTAGAGAATATAACAATTAAGAAAGCTATCAATAAACCAAAAATTGTATACATAATTTTATTATTTTACTATATCGTATTTCTTCATAACCTCTTCAATAAGTTTCATTGAATCTTTTGAAGGAGCAGTTAATGGAAGTCTATACTCTAAAGTATCAATTAATCCAGCTATATACATAGCTGCTTTGATAGGTATAGGATTTGCTTCACAAAATAATACACTGTTCATAGCATAAAGTTTTTCACTTAGTGCTTTTGCAACTTCAAGGTTTCCTGCTAATATTTCGTGAACTAATTTACTTTTTAAATCTGGTAATAGATTTGAAGTTACAGATGTGATTCCTGCTGCTCCACTTGTAAGCATAGCAAAATCAATTGCATCATCACCACTTAGTATTTTTAAATCTGGCATTAAAGATTGAAGTTCAATAGTTCTATCTAAGCTACCAGTTGCTTCTTTGATACCGTACATATTTTCACACTCATTATAGATTCTTTGAACTGTAGAAGCTTCAATATCTACACCAGTTCTCCCTGGTACATTATAAAGCATAACACCTAAATCAGGAACGCTATTAGCTATAGCTTTATAGTGTTGGTAAAGTCCCTCTTGAGAAGGTTTATTATAGTAAGGACTTACAGAAAATATAGCATCTACACCTAACTTTTGAGCTTGTTGAGCAATTCTTATTGCTTCATGAGTTGCATTGCTTCCTGCACCTGCAAGAACTTTAGTATCAGTACCTTTACAAACTTCAACAGCAATCTCAATACATCTAACATCTTCATCAAATTGTAGCGTACAGCTTTCACCTGTAGTTCCTACTGGACAAACAGCATCTATACCATTGTCAATTTGTCTTTGGATTAGTTTTGCATAAGTTTGCTCATCTAGTTTACCATTTTTAAATGGTGTAATTATAGCAGTTGTTGCTCCAGTTACTTTTGTCATTATTTATATTTCCTCTATTATTTCTTTATATTATATTCGCGATTATAACACATCTTGTCTTAGATAAATTATTTTAAAACAATTTATCTAAAAAGCCACCTATTGCTTTTTTTGTATCATCATCAAGTTTATCTCCAAGTTTCTTATCTAAAGCCTCTTTTACTTTTTCTTTTGCCTTTGATTTTACTAGCTTATTAGTATCAATTTTAACTTTTGGATTTGTTAATTGTTCTGTTAGTTTTATACCAACAGCATATTTAAAATATGTTAAATCAATATCAGAATCAATTTTACTTTTTTCTAAATCAATAAAAATTTTATCAGAAGTTATTTTACTATTTTTACTCTCCATAAATAATGTACTATTTAGTTTTTGATTATTAATATCAGTTTTTATAACAGTAGTTTTATAAATTTCTGTTGTTAAATCTTTTTGAATAAACTTTTTTATAGTATCACTTAGTTGATTTGGTAAAAACTTACCATCTTTCATTGTGAGATTTGATTTACCTTTTTTACTTTTAATATTGTAGTCTAAATTTAAGTCTACAGTAGAGTTGAAAACCATAGGATAGTAGATCATATCAAGTATTTTAAGAGAATTTATATCTTTTATAGATACTTTTAAATCATCTTTTTCAAGTTTACCAGCAATCTTACCGTTGAACTTATTTGAATTAAAAGTAGCTGTAAGTGTATCTTTAAATACTACATCTCCATTGATTTTTATATCACCTTTCATTTTTTGATTTGTTACAAAATAAAGTTTTGAAAGATTTGGGATAGTTACAATATAGTCACTATTTAAAGTTGAAGTTTTAGTATCAAAGATAGTTGCTTTTGTATCAATATTTGCAACAAATGTTTTAATATTAGTTTTTGTACTAATAATATTTTTATCTAAAGTTGTCAATGCATCAAGTTTAAATGTTGGTTTAGAGGGTAAAGTAATATTAAAATCTTTTTTGATAATATTATTGTTTAACATACCATTTGATAAAGTTGTGATGATATTACCATTTAGATTGTTTAAAGATTTTATTTTTAAATCAATATTCAAATCTGCTTTTGCGTATGCTGGTTGAGATACAGTATAAAGTAGTTTATCAATTTTCATATTTTTTATTATGGCATTGATATTATTTATATCATCATTTATATTAAGTGAATAGTTTATATCTCCAGAAGCTATAAGTGCTTTACCTTTTAAATCTAGATTGTTAAATTTACCTTTTAGTGTACCTTGTGTTGAAAAAGTACCTTGAAGTTTTTGACCACTAATTTTATTAAATATACTTATATCTGTAAAATTTACATTGTAAGTTAGGTCTAAATCTTGAGAAAATATATCAAACGAAGAGTTTACTTTTACCTCTTGGTTATCAAGTAGGATCACTATATTTAAGCCACTAAGTGATAGCTCGAATTTATTTACTTTTACATCTGTTACTTTGGAACTCTTAGTGATATTTTCCTCAATTATCGGCACAAGAACAGATTGATTTACAGGTGTAAATAAAATAATATAAATAGCAATAATGTTTAATAAAATAAACCCTACTAATAATTTAACAGCTTTCATAATAAACTCCTATTTATCTTTAATTTTGATCTTTTTTTAAAATCATAGTTGTTGAGTTTGAAGTTATTAAATACTTTTTAGCAACCTCTACAATATCTGAAATATTTAACTCTTTAATCATCTGTTCATAGTTCATAAGTGGAGTTATATCACCTCTTGTTAGATAGCTTCCATACAATGATGCTACACTACTAGAACTTTCAAGTGAAAATATAAAGTCTGCTTCAGTATTTATTTTGATTTTATCAAGCTCTTCTTGTTTTATATCACCATCTTGAATTTTTTTAATCTCTGCTAAAATCTCTTTTTCAACATCAACAGCTTCAACACCTGGGTTACATATAGCTAAAAACATATAAACACCTGGGTCTTTTAGTTCCATATTGTAAGCATAAATAGTATTTACAAGTTGTTTTTTATCTACTAAAAGTTCATTTAATCTACTACTTTTTCCAGAACTAAGAAGTTCGCTTAAAGCTGATAGTGCAACTTGGTCTTTATGTAGATAATCTGGAATATGAAAGTTTATAGCTATCATCTGTACTTGTGAATCTTTATGTATCACTATCCTTTTTGCACCATCTTGTTTTGGCTCTACTGTATGAAGTTTATCTAAAAGTGTTTTACTGTTTTTTGTATTTTTAATAGCACCAAATTGTTTTTTTGCTTTTTTAAACACTTCATCTTTATCAATATCACCAGCAACTATAACAATCGCATTTGATGGTGTGTAGTATTTAGAATGAAAATCTCTAATATCTTCTATCTTCCAGTTTTTTATATCTTCCATAAATCCAATTGGTGTCCAATGGTATGGGTGATATGTAAAAGTGTTGTTAAAAAGTTTAAAGTATAAGTAACCCATAGGTGAGTTATCTGTTCTCCATAGTCTCTCTTCTGTTACTACATCCCTTTCTGGCTGAAACTCTTCATCTTTTAGTGTTAAGTTTTCCATCAAGTCAGCATAAAGCTCAAGTGATTTATTTAAGTTTTTAGAACTTGACTTTATATAATAGTGAGTGTAGTCAAATCCAGTAGAAGCATTATTTACCCCACCAAAACCTTTTACTATAGTATCAAACTCTCCAGCTTTTAAATTTTTTGTTGATTTAAAGTTTAAATGTTCAAGCATATGTGCTATTCCACTTTTCCCCATAATTTCATCACGACTTCCAACATTATAAAAAATATCAGTAGTGATAACATCACTATCATTTTTCATTGGTATTGCTACAACTTTTAAACCATTTGATAAAGTTTCTTCATAATATTTTGGTAGGCTGTTATTTGCCATTAAATTTCCTTGTATAATTAAAAGATAAAAACTAAAAAGTAAAA
>JAYEOQ010000060.1:0-4342 GCA_034723215.1 Campylobacterota bacterium
GAAAATTATTTGAAGTGATGCTAAATTGATGCTAATTTATTATTTCGGAGCAATAAAAAAGGGCTGTAAAGCCCTTAATTACGGTGTATTAGTGACTATGAAACAGCTACTTCTACAGCTGTACCTTCCCAGATACCATGCTTAGTACAGTAACCATGTGCAACAAGAT
The DNA here is from genome assembly GCA_034723215.1 of Campylobacterota bacterium. Lineage (GTDB taxonomy): Bacteria > Campylobacterota > Campylobacteria > Campylobacterales > Arcobacteraceae > JAIOSF01. The sequence goes on from JAYEOQ010000060.1 coordinate 170, forward strand.
TTAATTTTTTTCCTGTTGGGATAATTGTAAATGTTGTAGTGTTATGAGCTTTGATATTTCCAAGTGTTCCTGGAATATATGTTGCTTGTGCAAGTTTAGTTTCACCATTAAAAAGTGTAACTGATTCGATATAGTGATCAAAATCATCTGGATGAGTATATTCGTTACCCATTTTAACTGTCACTTCAAACGGCTCTCCAGCAGTTGCTGTATCATTACAAGAGATAAACGGACTATGTCTGTCTATTAAATCTTTTTTTGCTTCTCTATCTACTTCGCTGATATCTACATATTTATTAATTTTTGGCATTTTATTTCCTTTTTTTAAATTGATTGTAGTTTAATTAAAATAATTTAATTAAACTATGTCATAATTATCTAATAATCTCATTTAAGATTAAAATAATCTATTATAAATCCAATCCAGTTTGAACCACATTATGATGTAACCCTAAATCTTTTGGATCAATCCCCAGTGCAATTCCTACCATTTGTGGTAAGTGAAGAACTGGAATGTTTACCTCTCTACCTATCTCTTTTGAGATACCGTGTTGTTGTACATCCATTCTAAGATGACATAAAGGACAAGGTGTAACCATAACATCTGCATCTTGATCAATAGCATCAAGCATCGCTGTACCACTAAGTCTATTAGCTGTTGTAGGGTTTTGTAACTCTACATGGAAACCACAACATTTATTTTTTGATTCATACTCAACAGCATTTCCACCAAGAGCTACAACTAAGTTGTCAAGTGAAACTGGTTTATATGGATTTTCTCCACCATTTGTTTTATTTTGCAGGTGAGATGGTCTGATATTATGACAACCATAAAATGAAGCTACATTTATATCAGAGATAGGATTTGTTACCATATCAGCAACTTTATCATATCCATAATCATCTTGAAGTGCATATAAAAAGTGCTTAACTGTAGCAGTCCCTTTATACTCAAGTCCCACTTCTGCTAACTTTTCATTTACTTTTGCTTTTAATTCTGGATCGTTATCTAATCTATCTTTTGTTAAAGCTGTGTTTAGTTGACAAGTATTACAAATAGTAACCATATCTAAACCTAACTTTTCAGCATAACAGATATTTCTAGCATTTAAAACTAAAGATAACATATCATCAAAGTCTTGTAAGTGACTAGCACCACAACAGCTAGCTTCATCTAATAAAACTAGTTCAATCCCTAGTTTATCAGCAATAGCCATTGTTGATTTTAATAACTCAGGAGTAGATTCTCTTGCTGTACAACCTGTGTATAAAGCATATTTTAATTTTTCCATTTTATTACTCCTGTTTTAATATTTAGCTGTTGAAGTTATCTCAACAAGTTTTTTAATTTCATCTAAGTTTTTAGATTTTGGCATATTCCATGGGAATACAATTTTTCCTCTTTTGAACATAGCAATAGCTTCAGGGATATGTTTCATAACACCGATATTTCCTTCAGAGTATCTTACAAGTTCACCCTCATCTAATATACCGTGTTTTTCAATAGACCATTTAAATCCAACTGCATGTCTTACTGCAACATTTTTAAGATTTTTTTCTCTTTCAAATGTTTGTAGGTGAAGTTTAGTGATTTTTCCAATAGGATCTAACTCTTTTGGACAAGCTTCAGCACACTCGTTACACTTAACACAATCCCAAATACCAGAACCTAATTGTTGTAAAGACTCAAGTCTGCTATCTTTTGCAGTATCTCTTACATCAGCATTAAATCTCCATGCTTTTGTAAGTGCCATAGGACCAACATACTCATTATTTACTTCAACAGCAGGACAAGCATAAAAACAACTACCACAAGCGATACAATAATCAGCTTCATCAATAGCTTCTGCTTCCTCTTGTGTTACAATATTTTCCTCTGTTGGAAACTCATCAATATCTGCTACAAGATATGGTTGAACTTCATTATATTTATTCCAGAAGTTCTCTTTGTCTATAACCATATCTTTATATGCTCTTTTAATATCTTGAGGCTCAATAACTAACTCTTCACCATATAAATCTACAAGTTCAAATACATTGTCTTTACAAGCAAGTGTTGGTTTATTATTTACTTTAACAGCACATGAACCACAAATACCATGACGACAACTTCTTCTATAAGAAAAAGTTCCATCATGTTCCCATTTGATTCTGTTCATAACATCAAGTATCAATTCATCTTGATTAACATTCATCTCAAAAGTATCATAATGAGGTAAGTAATCTGTAGCTTTGTTAAATCTAAATACTTTAAATTTTAATTTTTTAGTTTCTTGTTTATGACTCATTATATCTCCTTAGTAAGTTCTATCTGCTAATTCGTGATTACCAAGAACTACATCCATATATTCTGTTGTAAGTTCTCCATTTTCATCCATATAAGCCATAGTGTGTTTTAAGAAATTTTCATCATCTCTTGTTTGGAACTCTTCTCTATAGTGTGCTCCACGACTCTCTTTTCTTAAAATAGCACCATCAACAATAAATGCAGAGAAGTCAATCATATGACTTAGTTCAACTGCTTCTTGTAAATCAGTGTTGTAAATATCAGATTTATCATCAATTCTAATATTTTTAAATCTTTCTTTTAAACTTTTTAAATTCTCTTTTTGTTTAAGTAACGATTCTTCTGTTCTAAATACACCAGCATTATCTGTCATACCTTGTTGAAGCTCATCTCTTAAAGTAGGAACTCTTTCATCTCCATTTGAACTCTTGATAGCTTCAAGTCTTTGGATTGCAGCTTCAGAATCAGATTCTTTTGCATATTTAAACTCTATACCATCTTTAACATCTTTAACTATAGATTGACCTACATGTCTACCAAAGAATAAAGCTTCAAGTACTGAGTTTGCTCCAAGTCTATTTGCTCCATGTACACTTACACAAGCACACTCTCCAGCAGCATAAAAACCTTCAACTAACTCTTTTGTATTTTTTCTTACATGACCATCTACATCACAAGGGATTCCACCCATAGAGTAGTGAGCAGTAGCAGCAATACTAATAGGCTCTTTAATCATATCTTGACCTAAGAATGTGATAGCTAAATCTCTAAGTTCTGGAAGTTTTGTGTTGATTAGATCAGCACCTAAGTGTGTTAAATCAATATGAACATGGTCTTTATTTTCTCCACATCCTCTACCTTCTAAAATCTCTTGTGTAATAGCTCTTGAAACAACATCTCTAGAAGCTAGTTCTAGTTTATTTGGAGCATATTTTTCCATAAATCTTTCACCTAAAGAGTTGAAAAGTTTACCACCTTCACCTCTTGCAGCTTCTGAAATAAGAACACCGCTACCAGCTATACCTGTTGGATGGAATTGTACAAACTCCATATCTTCTAAAGGTAAACCATGTCTTGCAACAATAGATAGTGCATCACCTGTATTTGCATGTGCATTTGAATTGATTTTGAAAGCTCTACCATATCCACCTGTAGCGAACATAACAGCTCTTGCATTGAAAATCATCGGTTTAGAATCAACTAAATCGTAAGCAAATACACCGTTTACTTTTCCATCTTCATAGATTAAGTCAGATACATAATATTCATCTTTAAAATCAACACCATCTCTATGTGCTTGTTCAAATATTGTTTGAAGTAATGTTAAACCTGTTCTATCTTTTGCATAACAAGCTCTTGGGCTTGATTGACCACCAAATGGCCGTTGAGCAATCTTACCCTCTTCGTTTCTAGAAAAAACAGCACCCATTTTTTCAGCCCATCTAATAGTTTCAGGAGCTTTTGAACACATAAGTCTAATAGCATCTTGATCACCTAAATAATCACTACCTTTAACTGTATCAAACTCGTGAAGCTCTATACTGTCTTCTGCACTTAAAGCTGCGTTGATACCACCTTGTGCAGCACCTGAATGTGATCTTAGTGGGTGTAGCTTTGTAAGCACACAAACACTTAATCCAGCGTGTGCAGCTTCTCTAGCAGCAGCACAACCTGCAAGTCCTGCTCCTACGATAACTACATCATATTTATGAATTGGAATACTCATCTTTGTTCCTCATTTTTAAGATTTAAATTATAAATTTGCTTTGATTTTAGCTAATATAATTATAAATTTTGATTAAATGATTTAAAAATAAAATATTACAAATTATGATATGTTACAAACTGAAGCATAGTAAAAAATGAAATAATGGATAAAAAACTTG
>JAYEOQ010000061.1:0-2360 GCA_034723215.1 Campylobacterota bacterium
AGAATATTAAAGAGGTCTACTGATACTACAGCAAAAAGTATTGGTTTTGGTGTATTAGCTACTACAGTTATGCAATCAAGCTCTTTAGTTTCAGTTTTAACTATCTCATTTCTAGGTGCTGGACTTATTGGTCTTGCACAAGGTATTGGTATAGTATTTGGGGCTAACATAGGTACAACAACTGGTGCTTGGCTTGTAGCTGGGTTTGGATTAAAAGTTAAGATTTCTGCATATGCTATGCCGATGCTTGTATTTGGTATTATTTTAGTTTTTCAAAAATCAAAATCACTTAAAGGTATCGGTTATATACTTGCTGGTCTTGGATTTTTATTTCTAGGTATCCACTATATGAAAGATGGTTTTGAAGCATTTAAAGATACTATAGATTTAGCTTCTTTTGGTGGGACTGGACTTAAATATCTATTTATATTTACAGGTATTGGTATTTTTGCTACAGTTGTTATGCAATCTTCACATGCCACACTTGTACTTATTATTACAGCTTTATCAGTTGGACAAATCTCTTATGAAAATGCCTTGGCATTAGCTATTGGAGCAAATGTTGGTACAACAATTACAGCTATTATAGGTTCTATGAGTTCAAATATAATTGGTAAGAGACTTGCTGGTGCACATCTTATTTTTAATGTTACTACAGGGCTTATAGCAATTATCTTTATGTCACAAATTATGTATAGTGTTGATATTGTGAGTGCATTTGTTGGTATTGCATCTGATGATTGGACTTTAAAACTTGCTGTTTTTCATACTATATTCAATGTTATTGGTGTTGTTGTTATGGTTCCATTTATTAATAAATTGGTTGTATTTCTTGAATCAAATCTTAAAGATACTAGTGCAAAAGAGATTCAAAGTTATGATACTGCACAATATTTAAATGAGTCTGTTCTTGAATTACCAGGTACTGCTATGGCTGCTATTTTAAATGAAACAAAACATTTATATACAAATGCTTTTGAGATCATTACACATGGTGTAAATTTAAAAAGGACAAATATTATCAGTAATATGGAGTTAGAAGATGTAGTAAAAGAGAACTATTCTTCAAGCGTGGTAGATATAGATGAGTTTTATCTACATCGTATTAAAGGTATCTATGGAGAGATTATTGATTTTGCCACAAAAGCACAATCAACTATGGAATCTGAAGATATTCAGAAGTTGTATAATGTAAAATTAGCTGCTAGAGATATAGTAGAAGCGATTAAAGATACTAAACATTTACAAAAGAATTTCATTAAATATGATAAAAGTGAAAATCTACATATTAAAGAACAATATGATAGTATTAAAATTGGACTTGCTAAATTATTAAGAAATGTTGATCAAATATCAAAAATGACGGAAGAGGATGAAATATTATTACTTTTATCTAAAGCTAAAGTTGATATGCAAAGATATGATGTCTTAGCAAATGGTACATTAGATAACTTAATTAGAAATTCATTGATTACAAACGAGATGGCAACATCACTAATGAATGATAACTCTTATGCACATGACATAAGTCGTCATTTTATAGCTATGGCTGAGGTTGTGTTTATTGATTCTTCAAGTGATTTAGGAAATTTTATAAATGAGATGAGTATAAGTGATGAAGAGATTGATTCAATTTTAGAGAAAAAGGATATATAATGAGTGCAAACAAATTTATTGATAAAGTAAAAGAATCATTAGGATTAGAAGGGTTAGAAAACAGTAGTAAAAAAAAGTCTATGAAAAACCTTTTAAAAAAGTTAAATACCAAAAAAGAAAAATTAGATAAATCTTTAAATGAGAAGATAAGCAAAAAAGTTAAAAAAGAGTTAGAAGAGGAAAGAGAGATTGTAGTTTGCCAAATTAAAAAAGGTAAAAAGATTTTAGAAAAATTAAATGACAAATAAAATAGAAAAAACAATAATATTCATAAAAGATGTTGTAGTTTTATGGAACACTTCAAATTTAAAAGCAAAAAATATTGAAGTTACTTATCTAGGAGATAAATTATTTGATGAAAGCGATATGCTTGAGAAGAGATTAATATTTAAAAGGAGAAATGCTTTATTATTTCAATTTTGTTTATTTATCCCATCAGAAGTTAATCAAGATATTTACAAAAGAATGAATAAAGATAATAATTATAGTATAATAGATTCATTAGAATATTATTTGAAAGCTATTGTTAATGGGGTAATATCTATATATAATCTTAATAATCCTAAAAGTCATTTAAGTTTATATCGTACTTACTGTATGGGTATATCAAATAATATATTTAAAAAACATATATATAAAGTTCAATTTGAGATTTCAGGAAAAATGGAATATATCTATTTAAATATAGATGAGTCTCAAGTTTT
>JAYEOQ010000061.1:2370-4340 GCA_034723215.1 Campylobacterota bacterium
AATCAAAAACAGATAAAAAATTTAAAAATAAAGCGACACAAAAAAGAGCAGATGAGAAAGAGTTAAAACCTTATCAAGCTGAACTTATCAAGCTTCAACAATATCTTGAAAAAAGTGGTAAAAAGATGACTATCCTTTTTGAAGGTCGTGATGCTGCTGGTAAGGGTGGAACAATAAGAAGAGTTACTAGATATATGGATGAGAAACATTATAGAGTAGTTGCACTTGGTAAGCCAACAGATGTGCAAAAAACACAATGGTTTTATCAAAAGTATATTCAACATTTTCCACGAGCTGGTGAGATTGTATTATTTGATAGAAGTTGGTATAACCGTGCAATGGTTGAAAATGTATTTAATTTTTGTACTCAAAAAGAGTACAAAGACTTTATGAGTAGTGTTACAAGTTTTGAAAGTGATTTAGTAAATCAAGGTACTATATTAGTAAAACTATATTATAGTGTAACAAAAGATGAGCAAGCTGCAAGATTTGATAGAAGAAAAACTGATCCATTAAGACAATGGAAGTTAAGTGAAATAGATATGCAAGCTCAAGAAAGATGGGATGATTTTACAAATACAAAATATGAGATGATAAAACAAACTCATACTCATAGTTCACCTTGGACTGTAGTAAGATCAAATGATAAACATAAAGCTAGACTTGAGTCATTAAAAGTTATTTTAAACTCTGTAAACTATGATGATAGAGATGAAACTCTTCAATTTGCATTAGATCATGAAATTGTTATTTCTGGAGCAAGAGAGATAGAGATAATGGATGCTCAAAGAACTAATAATGGTAAGTTCTTAGGTTAATAATTTAAAAAAGGATATGCAATATGACAAAAAAAACAGATAATAAAAAAGTTAAGAACAGAGCAGAAAAAACTCAGGTTTGGGTTAAAAATAAAACTTTAGCGTATGAAAAAGAGTTAGCATCATTACAAGTGGAGCTTTTAAAATTCCAAAATCATATTAAAGATAAAGGTCTTAAAGTTCTTATGATTTTTGAAGGTAGAGATGCAGCTGGTAAAGGTGGTACTATTAAAAGAATTACAGAACACCTTAACCCAAGGGGTGCAAGAATTGTTGCTCTTGAAAAACCTAGTGATAAAGAATCTACACAATGGTATTTCCAAAGATATGTACAACATTTACCAGCTGCCGGTGAGCTTGTACTATTTGATAGAAGTTGGTATAACCGTTCTATGGTTGAACCAGTTATGGGATTTTGTACAGAGAGACAACATCACAAATTCTTAAAAGATTGTCCTGATTTTGAACAGATGATTGTTGATGAAGGTATTCAGATTTTTAAATTTTATTTCTCTGTATCTAAAGGTGAACAAGAGAGAAGATTTAAACAAAGAGAAACTGATCCTTTAAAACAATATAAACTTTCTCCAGTTGATAAAGAATCTCAAAAATTATGGGATGAGTATTCATTGGCTAAATTTATGATGTTAAGTGCTACACATACAGAAGCTGCACCTTGGACTATTGTTAAAAGTGATGATAAAAAAAGAGCTAGAACGAACTGTATAAAACATATTTTAAATTTTGTTGAGTATCCAAATAAAATATCTAAAAAAGATATCAAAGTTGATGATGATATTATTATTTACGGAAGAGATGAAGCTATTAAAATGGAAAAACAATTTAAGTTTTCTATGAAATAATTGTTGTAAATATCTACCCTTAATTTTAAGGGTAGGTGCAACTTTAAGTGTTAATTAAAGTGTTTTACTCTTTAGATCTAAGTGTCATCTCATAAACCCACTTTTGCAACTCCCTCATATCATCATATATTTTAAATGCTAAATCAACTATCTCAATACTATAAAATGTATCATCAATTAAAAATTGTTTATATGCAAACATCGCACCATAAAGTGATAAATATATATGTTCACAATTTTTATCAAAACCTTGTGGAACTCTTTTAAATTTTGGTTCAGGAAAATCATA
>JAYEOQ010000062.1:0-4309 GCA_034723215.1 Campylobacterota bacterium
TAAAGTTTAAAAGTATATTAATCTAAACAAATATTAAGCATTTTTTAAATATAATCCCGAACTTAATTTAATAAAAAAGGAAAATAGTATGAAAAGAACATACCAACCACATAACACACCAAGAAAAAGAACACATGGTTTTAGAACAAGAATGGCAACTAAAAACGGAAGAAAAGTTATCAAAGCTAGAAGAGCTAAAGGTAGAAAAAGATTAGCTGTTTAAGCAAATCACATCGAATAAACACTAATAAAGAGTTTAATCAAATATATAGAAGTAATAAAAAATGGCATACTCATAGTTTTGTCGTTTTTTTTCAAAAAAGTGACGATTTTAAAGTTGCTTTTGTATCATCAAAGAAAGTTGGAAATGCTGTTTATAGAGCTAAAAGTCGAAGGTTACTTCGTGCTTTGGTTTTGGAAAAGGAAAATCAACTTACAAACGGAAAATATATTTTTGTAGCAAAAAATGATATTTTTGAGAGAGATTTTAAAACTCTACAAAAAGATTTTAAGTATGCTATAAAAAAACTTGGGCTTTTTGAATGAGAAAATTAATGCTTTTGTTAATAAAATTTTATCAGAAGTATTTGACAATATTATCCTTTGGTAGCTGTAGATATTATCCAACTTGCTCATCTTATGCAAAAATTCAATTTGAACATAATAACTTTTTTAAAGCATTACTTCTGTCGATTATTAGAATCTTAAAATGTAATCCACTTTTTGATGGTGGTTTTGACTATCCAAAAGCAAAATGCATTACAAATAATGAATTACAATTTCAAAAGCTAAAATTTACAAAGATTAAGGTAAAATACTGGAAAATACCAGTAGATAACAATAATTGTTTAATACTTCAACACAATAAAAAATGGGATAAATAAATGGCTCTAAACGACAAAACAATGAACAAAGAACAAACACAAAAACGGATATTGATAGCAACAGTTATATCATTTGCTTTTTTTATAGCATATGATTTTTTATATTTACAACCAAAACAAGAGTTAGTAAATCAAGCAAATGAACAAAATAAACAGGTTCAACAACAAACAGCAATAGTAAGTGATAATAGTAAAAGCTTAAATCAAGCACCAGCAACAACTCAAACTACTGCTAATCAAGCACCAATATCAAAAGATATTACAGAATCATCAGTTATTTCAACTATAACAACTCAAAAAAATATTTTTGAGATTGATAATTTAGGAAGAATTAGTCAAGTTACACTTAGTGAAGATAAGTATATTGACGAAGAGGGTGAACAAATTAAACTATTTACACCAAATCAACTTAGACCTTTAGAAGTTAGATTTGCAGATGCAAAGATTAATAGTGAAGCGTTTGTTACAAATGTTACAGCGTCAAGCAAAATTATTAATGCAACTAATAAAACTGTATCTTTAGTGTTAACGCAAAAATTATCACAAACAACATTAACTAAAACATTAACATTTTACCCTGAAGGACATTACGATATTAAAGCAACTTCAACTAACAAAGCAAGCTTTTTTATAACTCCAGGATTTAGACCAGATGTTTTAGCTGATATGTATGCTGATCATGGTGCATTATTATCTTTAAATGATGGTACATTAAATATCATTGAAGATGAAGATATGGATAGAAGTGTTGAACTAATTGGTGTAAATGTTGCATCAGCGTTTGATAGATACTATGCAACACTATTATATAACTATGATGTAAGTATGGCAATTAGTGTAATGATGGATAAAAATGATTCACCTCAAATGTTTATTCACGCAAATGATGATATCACTTTACATGGATATGCTGGACCAAAGAACTTCAATAATTTAACTGCTTTAGATGATAGACTTTCATCTGTGATTGAGTATGGTTGGTTTACATTTATTGCTAAACCAATGTTTACTATGCTTCAATTTATTAATGATTATGTTGGAAACTGGGGTTGGACAATTGTTATTACTACAATTTTAGTGAAACTTGTACTTTTACCACTATCTCATAAGGGTATGGTATCTATGAATAGACTTAAAGAGTTAGCTCCAAAAGTTAAAGCTCTTCAAGAAAAATATAAAGATGATAAACAAAAAGCTTCTATGCATATGATGGAACTTTATAAAAAAGAGGGTGCAAACCCAATGGGTGGATGTCTACCTGTACTTTTACAAATCCCTATTTTCTTTGCTATTTATAGAGTTTTATTAAATGCAATTGAGTTAAAAGGTGCCGAATGGATTTTCTGGATTGAAGACTTATCTTTAATGGATCCATACTTTATCATACCAATCTTAATGGGTGCTACTATGTTCTTACAACAAAAGATTACACCTAATACTATGACAGACCCAATGCAACAAAAAATGTTCCAATGGTTACCTGTAGTGTTTACATTCTTTTTCCTATGGTTCCCTGCTGGACTTACACTTTACTGGTTTATAAATAACCTTGTAACTGTAGCTCAACAATACTATGTAAATAGAATGTTTGAAAATGCAAAAGTTGCAAGACATGATAAACATATTGAAGAGAAGAAACATATTAAAAAGAAATAAAAGGATATATTATGCCTAAAGAATTTAATAAAGATAAGAAAAATTTTCAGGAAATTACAACTTTTGAAGCAAAAACATTAGAAGAGGTTTATGAAAAAGCCTCTTCATCTCTAAACTGTTCAATTAATGATTTGGATATAGAAATAGTACAATCTCCAACAAAAGGTTTTTTAGGATTTTTTGCAAAATCTGCAATCATTAAAGTCAAACTAAAATCTAATAAAAAACATCATCATAAGAAAGAGCATAAGCATCATAGTAAAGATGTTAAAATTGAAACATTAACAACAAAACTAGAAGAGCTTAATGCTTCAGATAATCAAACATCAGAAGAGAAAACTGATGTAGTTATCTCTCAAGTTAAAAAAGAAAAGATATTTAATGAGTTTTATGATTCAAAAGAACAAGAGATTCATAAAAGACCAGTAATTAAAAAAAGTAATGAAAAATTAGAAAATGAGATTAAAAAAGAGGTTAATCAATTATTTTCTAAATTGTGCTATAAAATTGATGAGATTAAAGTTGAGATATTAGATGAGTCTACAACTCAAAATAAAGAGCAAAAAACAGTTTATATTGAATTTTCTGGTGAAGATAGTGCCTTATTAATTGGAAAAGAGGGTTATAGGTATAAAGCCTTATCTTATATTTTATTTAATTGGATAAATGGAAAGTATAATATGATGTTAAGACTTGAAATTGCACAATTTTTAGCAAATCAAGAGGAAGCTATCTATAACTATTTAAATCCAGTAATTGAAACTATAAAAAAAGATGGTTATTATAAAACTAAAATTCTTGATGGGATTTTAATCCATATAGCATTAACAAAACTAAGAGATGAGTTTCCTGATAAATATGTCGCAGTTAAGACAAATCAAAAAGGTGATAAATATATCTTAGTTAATGAATATAGAAATTAAATAGTGTTAGCAGAAGATACAATTGTTTCTATAGCAACAGCTGCTGGAGTTGGTGCAATAAGTATAGTAAGGCTAAGTGGAGGTGATGCACTTAAAATTGCACTTTCAATTTCAAAAAAAGAAAACTTAACTCCTCGTATGGCAACCTTATCTAAACTTTATGATAGTAAAAATGACTTAATAGATGAAGGGTTATTGATATATTTTCAAAACCCATACTCTTTTACAGGTGAAGATATAGTTGAATTTCAATGCCATGGTGGAATAGCCATAACAAATTTAGTACTTGATAGTTGTATTAAATATGGTGCCAGAGTTGCAAGTCCAGGTGAATTTTCAAAACGAGCTTTTCTAAATAATAAAATAGATTTAACACAAGCTCAAGCAATTTCAAAAATGATAGAGGCTAAAAGTGAAGATGCTGTTAAACTACTAGCTCGTCAATTAAAAGGTGAACTAAAAGATTTTGTAGATGATATAAGAAAAGATTTACTTTTTATGTTGGCTTATACTGAAGTTAGTATTGATTATGCAGAAGAAGATTTACCTGATAATATATTTGAACAAATAAATAGCAAAATAGATGCAATTGTTTTAAAACTTACAAATACCCTTGAGTCTAGTAAAAGAAGAGAGGGGTTAATTGACGGCTTTAAAGTTGCAATTATAGGTAAACCTAATGTAGGAAAATCAAGTTTATTAAATAAACTTTTGAATTTTAATCGTGCAATTGTAAGTACAATAGCAGGAACTACTAGAGATACAATTGAAGAGAGTGTTAAAATTGGTACTCATATTATTAAAATAATTGATACTGCTGGTATTAGAGATGCTTCAGATGAGATA
>JAYEOQ010000063.1:0-4262 GCA_034723215.1 Campylobacterota bacterium
GTTTTTTATAGATTTGAGACTTGTTTTTTAGTGTCTTGAAGATATATTTTGAAATAAATAAGATAAATAATCTTATTCTTAATGTTTGCTTAGTTTGTTTTGAGAATTTGGTCGGATTTACCTAATTTTTATCAATATTTTTGTACAATCCAAATATGATTAATATAGATAAAATAAAAGAAGCAAAAAAAAGACTAAATAATATAATAAGAGTAACGCCAATGGCATATGCTCCAATTTTAAGCAAACAGTTTAATTCTGATATATACTTAAAAAAAGAGAATCTTCAACTAACTGGTAGTTTTAAACTAAGAGGTGCATTTAATAAAATTGCAACTTTAAGTGATAATGAAAGGGTAAAAGGTGTAGTAGCTGCAAGTGCTGGAAATCATGCACAAGGGGTTGCATTTAGCAGTAAACATTTTGGTTGTAATGCAACAATTATAATGCCAGAAGCTACACCATTAACAAAAGTAAGTGGTGTAAAATCTTATGGTGCAAAGGTGATACTACACGGTGCAAATTATGATGAATCGTACAAATATGCGATAGAGTATGCAAAAAAATATGATAAATCTTTTGTACATCCATTTGCTGATGATGAAGTGATATCTGGACAAGGGACTATTGCATTAGAGATATTTGAAGAGACTCAAGATATTGATATAATAATTATACCAATTGGTGGTGGTGGCTTAATATCTGGAATAGCTACAGCAGCCAAGGTGTTAAATCCAAATATTAAAATAATTGGAGTTGTAGCTTCTGGCGCAGATGCTATGAAAAAGTCATTTTCAGCAAAGACACCTATTGATTCTATCTCTGTTAAAACTATTGCTGATGGGATAGCTGTAAGAGATACAACCCCTAGAATGTTGGATTATGTACTAGATTTAGTTGATGAGATTGTTGAAGTTGAAGACAACGAGATAGCATCTGCAATTTTATTTTTACTTGAACAGCATAAATTAATTGTTGAAGGTGCTGGTGCTGTTGGAACTGCTGCTGTTATGCATAATAAAATCAATGTTGAAGGTAAAAAAGTAGTATTGCCTTTAAGTGGTGGAAATATAGATGTAACTATGTTAGCTCAAATTATTGAAAAAGGTTTAGTTAAATCTTCAAGAAAAATGAATTTAATAATTACACTTATAGATAAACCGGGAAGTTTAAAAAGTTTAACAAATATTTTTGAAAGCTTAAATGCAAATATTGTTCAAATAGATTATGATAGAAACTCTATAGCTCTTGATTTTGGTGATGCAAATGTTACAGTTGGACTTGAAACAAAGGGTAGTGAACACCAAGAAGCATTAAGAGAACAATTAAATCAAAATGGTTATAGATTTAAAGAGTTGTAAAATCTTATAAAAACTTATTAAATTTATAAGATTTTTATAATTATTATAATATAATTGCGGAAATAAATATCGATAAAAGATAAAATAAAAAGGAAAACAGATGGAAGGTAGATTATTTACATTCTTAGGTGAACTAGTAGGTCATGCGCAAGTACCTCATATAGGAGCCCACCTAATATTAACAGTAGTTATTGTTATGTTAGTTGCAAGAGCAGCGACGAGTAAAATTCAACTTGTACCAACAGGTACACAAAATGTTATGGAAGCATACCTTAAAGGTGTAGTTACTATAGGTTCAGATTCAATGGGTGAAAAAAATGCTAGAACATTTATGCCTCTAATAGCAACTCTTGGACTTGTTATAGTTACAGCAAATATGATGGGTATCGTTCCAGGTTTTGAATCAGTTAGTGCAAATATAAACTTTACATTATCTTTAGCACTTATAGTATTTGTATATTATAATTACATTGGTATTAAAATTAATGGTGTTGGTAAATATTTTGGACACATGATGGGACCAGTTCCTGCACTTGCTCCATTAATGTTCCCAATTGAGCTTATATCTCATATATCAAGAATTGTTTCTTTATCTTTCAGACTTTTTGGTGGTATCAAAGGTGATGATATGTTCTTAATGGTTCTTCTTATGTTAGTACCTTGGATTGCTCCATTATCTGGATTTTTCTTACTATTTGCATTTGGTTTACTTCAAGCATTTATCTTTATGATTCTTACTTATGTTTATATTTCTGGTTCAGTAATGATGGCTGAAGAGGATCATTAAAAAGAGATTAAATGTCTCTTTTTTATGATCCGAATGGATCACTTGAGAGAAAGACTAAATGTCTCTTTTTAGTGGTCCGAATGGATCACTTGAGAAAGACTAAATGTCTCTTTTTATTGTCCAAATGGATCACTTAAAGTGAAAGAAAATCAATTAAAAAA
Organism: Campylobacterota bacterium; assembly: GCA_034723215.1. Classification (GTDB taxonomy): domain Bacteria; phylum Campylobacterota; class Campylobacteria; order Campylobacterales; family Arcobacteraceae; genus JAIOSF01. The sequence continues at coordinate 2,310 of JAYEOQ010000063.1, forward strand.
GGGGGCTTTTAATAAGCCTCCTTTTTTTATATCTTATTTTATTTCTGACCCTACAATTTTTAAAAATATAAATGCTATATTTTCAAAACACACTATTGATATAGCTTGTTTTAGAGATAAAGAGAGTTCAAATATAGAACCTCTAGCTTTAGAGTTTATAAACAACGCAAAAAAGTCCAATATTGCACTTGTAGTTATTAATTCACATATTGATTTAGCTATCAAATACAACTATGATGGGGTACATCTAACTTCACAACAATTTGATAAGATACAGCTAGCAAAAGATAAAAACCTTTATGTTATAATAAGTTGCCATACAGAAGATGAGATAAAATTAGCTTATCAAAATGGTGCAGATGCTATTACATATTCCCCTATTTTTTATAAAGAAAACAAAGGTGAACCAAAAGGGATAAAAAATCTAAAAAAAGTTATAGAGTTATATCAAAAAGATGATTTTAGGATTATTGCACTTGGTGGGATTATAGATGATGAACATATAAAACAAATAAAACAAACCAATGCGAGTGGATTTGCTTCAATAAGATATTTTGCTAATTAAAAATCCCATATATATCTGCTCTTTTTAAAATATTGTTTGCCCAGATATTATGTGCTTTTGGTTCACACATCTTATCTTGAAACCTAAATACAGCCTCATTTGAACTTTTTAATATCTCTTTTGATTCAGAAACCTCATCGTTAGATACCTTATAACAACTATTTATAATTTTAGCTTGTGAAGGGTGGATAACTGTTTTTCCAAAAAAGCCCTCTTTTATATCTCTTTGTACCTCTTTTTTAAATATTTCATTATTGTTTAAACAGTTATAAACAGGAGCCGTTATATTAAATCCATACGGTTTAAAAACACTTAAAATATCAGCAAATATTTTTGAACTGATATGGAAATCATGTATAGAATCTTCACAAGATTTTTTTATCCCTAAAGTTTTAAACATATCTTCCCCACCTATTCTAAGTGTTAAGATATTTTGTTTTGTTTGTTTTAATAAATAGTCTCTTATCTCTATTAATCTTTGTGTCTCAAACATATCATTACTCTCAAGTATAGGCATAATATAATATTGTCTATCCAATTTATTAAAAATATCAAAATAACTTTCCATATTTTCTACACCAAATTTAGCGATTGAAAAGCCATCTATCTTCTCTATATCTTTTAATTGTAATAGCTGTTTTAAGTTCTCAATATTTTTTGCTCTTATAAACACTTTTATATTTGATTGTTTATAGTTTTGAAGCATATCTTGGATATTTGTTATTGCATACTCTACATCACTATCTTTTATAGCATCTTCAAGACAAAATACAACAGACTTAACTTCTGGAAATTTGATTCCATTTGCTATATCTAATATATGTTTACTTATGGCTGGTGTGTATAGTGTACCACCTAAACTTACAAAATCAAACTTTCTCATTTTTACAACTTCTTAATCTTATCTATCTCATCACGAAGTCTAATAGCCTCTTCAAAGTTTAAATCTTTTGCAGCTTTGTTCATCTGTTTATTTAACTCTATTAACATCTTTTTTCTCTCTACTGCCGGCATCTTATCCATTCTTTCAATTTTTAAAGCAGTCTCATCATACTCTTCCATTTTCAGATCTTCATCAAGTCTTCTAATAGTTGTAGTTGGTGTGATACCATGCTCTTTATTGTGAGCCTCTTGTATCTTTCTTCTGTTTTCAGTAGTTTCAATAGCAAACTTCATACTGTCTGTTATTTTCTTTGCAAAAAGTATAACTTTACCATTACTATTTCTAGCAGCCCTTCCCATAGTTTGAACAAGAGATGTTTTACTTCTTAAAAACCCCTCTTTATCTGCGTCCAAAATAGCAACAAGTGAAGCCTCAGGAATATCCAACCCTTCTCTTAAAAGGTTTATCCCAATTAAAACATCAAACTTTCCAAGTCTAAGTTGTC
>JAYEOQ010000064.1:0-4248 GCA_034723215.1 Campylobacterota bacterium
AAAACATTGGAGATAAGAAATCTCTGTTTGATTCAATACCAAATGCAGTATCAATATTCCAAAATTTTTCTTTTACAAAAATTGGATTATTAATAGTACCTTTTCTTCCTATTATTACAGTATTTTCATTACAAATATATTGGTTGGCATAATTCATAATTCCACCACTACCATAAATTGAATACTGACCATTCTCATCAATAACATCTTTGTAATGTTTACCATTTTTTATTGTTAATACATCATTCCAAATCTTTGTTTCATACTTCTCTTTCAACTCTCCAAAAACATCATTCAAAACACTTCCCATAAACAGATCAGCTTCATCTATATTTTTTTGATGTAGGGCTATTGATTTATCTATTTTTTCAAAGAGTTTATTCAATTTTAAAACTATTCTTTGTTGTTCTGAAAGTGGTGGGAGTGGGATTTGTACTTCTTTTAATCTTTTTATTGCTAATTTAGGCATTGCTACAGTTTTAGTTGCTAGTCCAATCTGTTCCATAAAAGTAATTGAGTTTGTAAAATTAAATATAAAGTTTTTATCATACTCAATATTATTAAATACAATTTTTACAGCATTTTCAGTTAAGTTAGCTCCATTTAGTTCTGATGGAATTATCCCAGTTTTCCCAATTGTACCTGCAACACTAATATATATATCTTTATCAGTTATAGTATAATTTTGTATTTGTTGGTATATATCTTCTGTTATATATTTAATATCACTAACATCTACTGTACCATTATTAGAAAAATCTGTTACTCTAATGTATGGATACGGTGTAACTTCATCTGATAGTTTTTTTCCTTTAGGTACTCTTTTACCACTTTTTATTGCTGTAAATTCATCTAATGATTTCCACTTCCATCCATCAGGAAGTTGGTATAATTCAGTCATATTTGTACCTTTGATATGTCACATATTTTTACCCTTGACAAGTCACACTTATTATTATATACTTTTGTTATCGGGTTTAGGTTGTGGACTGACATAGCTAATTTACTCGATGGCTTTTTAAGGAAAAGTTTTAATTTCATAATTTTTCAAATTCTCCTCTATCATCATTTTTATTTGTTTATCTGATTTACTTAATATATCTTTGCTTTGTAATTTTACATATCTACCTATAAAGTAAGTTATCACATCAGAAAGCTGAATTGCCCAACTATTGTGAGACTTAACATAATGGACAGAATCTAAAATACTTATAGAACTACCTTGTCGTTTTAATGTTTCTAAATCTTCAATAAGACTTTGTTCATGCTCTTTTATCTCATCACAAACCATTAATCCCCATTTATCAAGATCTATTAAGTATTTCTCAAACTCTTCAATCATAAAACGAAAAGCAAGATGATGAGGATGTTCTGGCTCTCTGTATTGGTGTTTTAATTTTTGTTTATCTATAACTGTAGCAATAACTTTAAAATTAAAAGATTTTATAATATTAAAAATCTTTTCAGCAATCTCAATTCTTTCTTGAACTTTTTTATTTTTATTGAGATGATGACCTTTAAATAAATCAAATCCTTTAAATTCAAATTCTGATTTATCATAAGTATTATAATACTCTTTTGCAATATCATACATCTCTCGTTGAACTTTTGCAAGTTCAATATGAGGAATAACAACACCTACCAAAATATGAAATGGTTGCTCAATATTACTTAAATCTCTTCCACTATTTCCTGTTTCATCTATAAATATAAATTTCATTATTTATTGCCTAGATTTAAAATAGCTTCTATCTCATCCATCAAAATATCTATCTCTTTGTTGTTACCTTTGATATTTTCAACTAACTCTATTGGTGATTTATGCTCTATAACTTCAATATTATTTGGATTTTTAGCTGATATATCAAACTCTTTTATATCATTTATATTTACTATCCAAGAGTTATCTGTAAGCGTTCTATCTTCCCATACATCTAAAAACTCTTTGAAGTGTTCATACTGGATTGGCTTATTTTTTGTAAGTTTATATGATGGGTTCACTTCATAGTAAAATATATCTGATGAAGAACCATTTCTATCAAAGAAGATTACATTTGTTTTTACACCACTATAAGGTAAAAATATACCTGCTGGAAGAGAAAGTATAGTATGTACATTAAATCGCTCTAAAAGCTCTTGTTTTACTGATTGGAATGCTTTATTTGTTTGAAACAATACACCCTCTGGAATAACTACACCACATTTTCCATTTAGTTTAAGATAATTCATCATATGTTGTAAAAATAATAGTTCAGTAGCATTTGATTTTATAGGAAAATTTTGCTGAATACTGTCGTTTTCTTTTCCACCAAAAGGGGGATTTGCCAAGATACAATCAAATCTATCTTTTTCCTCTAACCCTCGTATATCTTTTGTAAGAGTATTAGCTTTTGAGATGTTTGGTGATTCTATACCGTGAAGTATCATATTCATCACACCCATCACATAAGACAATGGAGTTTTTTCATTACCAAAAAATGTATCTTCACTTAAAAACTTCAACTGCTGGGTTGATAGTTCTCTTTGTTTATTCTCTTCAACATTTTCATATCTGATATGGTTATAAGCCTCTATAAGAAATCCACAAGAACCCACTGCTGGGTCATAAACTGTTTGCTCTATTTGAGGATTTACAACATCACAAATAACTTGCACAAGTGGACGAGGAGTATAAAACTCCCCACTATTACCACCATCACTACCCATATTTTTTAGAAGTTTTTCATAGATAAGCGATAGTTGAAATAGATCAGCTTGATTATGAAAATCCATATCATCAATGATGTCTAGTACCTCTCTAAGAGTATGCCCATTGGCGATACGATTATCTAAAAACTCAAATATCGCACCGATTTTATACTTAATAGATTTAGCATTTTGCGTAATTGACTTGAACCCTTTAAGATAAGGAAATAACTCTTTATTTGTAAACTCTAAAAGGTCTTCACCACTTTTTGCATTGATAAGGTCAATCTTCCCATCTTCATCTTTTAATTTAGGACAAGCCCAATTGCTCCACTTAAATTTATCATCAAGTATGTATGTATAATCTTGCCCATTTAAAAGTGCTTCATCAGCTTTTGAATCTTCTAAATCACTAAGGAATTTTAGGAATAGTATCCATGATATTTGTTCTGTGTACATCATCGCACCAGAGATACCATCGTCTCTACGGAGGATGTCTGTTATTCTGTTTATTTTTGATTCCATTATTTGCCTATGTTATTATTTTAATAGAATGTTCTACTATTTCAATAATATTAATTTTTGATTTATCTATATCTTTTATCATGTTATTAAACTTTTCTTTTCCTGTGAGACTATTATCTTTATCTTCAAAAGAAGAAAAAACAATACTTTGACAACCATCTAACTTCGATAATCTTTCTAAAAATGATTTTTGGTCACTTTCATTCATAGCATGTTGAGCTGGTTCATCAAAAATAAACAACCCTATATGGTTGCCTGATTTTTCTCTACTTACCTCAAACAAACTAATATAATACGCCCATAAACTCCTCACGAAGTCACTAGCAGAAGAATTTATTCTAATTTTTTGCTCTTTATCAAAAATCTTGACAACTGGAAAGTATTGTTCAAATGGTTTTTTGGAAATGTGAATTTGGTCACTATCTTTACTTCCATAACCAAATTCAAATAAATATTTTTTAAAATATTTTTGAAGTAAGTCTATCTTTTGACTATCGTTAATTGATAAATCATAAGAAACTTTTTGCATTTCATTATTTTTCCAATCATTTGCTAAAGTATCTAACTCTTTCTTTATTGTATAGATGTGTTTTTCTACTTTTTTGTAAAGCTTAATTTTTGTTTCAAGATTAACTATCTCTTTATAAGTAGCCATGTTAGTATTTAAAACAATATCTTTTTCTAAATACCTGATAATATTTTGAGTCTCTTCATGTTCTTTTGCTAAAAATAAAATAATCTCTTTTTGTTGTTCAATTTCTTTATTTATAGATTTGATATAAACTTCTAAAATTTTTTTCTGAGCAACTAGATATTCCTTATTATCATCAACTCCCATAACTTCTATTTTTGAATAAAAGCTACTATCTACTTCTTTGTGACATGTAGGACATACTCCTTGAGCTATTTTAGAAGTTATAGTATTGTTATTAAGTAATTTTTTGATCTTCTGTAAATCTGTTAAATTTATAATCTCACTTTTTATCTTTTGTAGTTCATTTTCAGATAGTTTTAAACTATTTTTTTTGATATTAACGA
>JAYEOQ010000065.1:0-4247 GCA_034723215.1 Campylobacterota bacterium
AAAGAGATATCTTTTGCTACTACTTCAACACCTGCAGCGTTTGTAAATGCATTTACGATTGGTAAAAGCGAGTAAGTTGCTAAAGCTGGTGCTTCATCAATTTTTGACCATATAATTTTTGACATATGTATTCCTTGTTATTTTAATATTGTAGCTTGTATTTTATCAAGAAATTGTTTTATGGTGTTTTATTTTTTAAAAAAAATATTGTATAATTATTTAAGATGTTTCTTTTATACACACTATTTCATTTCTATTTATTTGTGTTACCTTTATACCCATTATATATAATAAATAAAAAAAGGGTAGAGAAATAGATCTCTACCCTTTTTTATTTTTAAATATAACTGATTAACAAGAATAAGTTGTTTTAAACTCAAATGCTGTTGGTCTAGCTTCATAAGGGAAGATTTGTCTTTCATATTGATAATGTTGATATGTATCAATCATATCAGCTGTAAATACAGGCTTTAGGAAATCATTATCTCTAATTAGACCCTCAACTGCCATTCTAAATGTGTTTGGCATTTGTGGAATATCTTTCTCTCTAATCTCATCTAAAGATAATTCAAATAGATCTTCATCCATTGGACCTACTGGCTCAGTTTTATTTTTGATACCATCAATACCAGCCATCATCATTGCACTAAATGCTAAGTATGGGTTAGCTGTAGAATCTGGAAATCTCATCTCAAGTCTAGTAGCAGGTGCTCCAGCTCCATAAGGAACTCTACATGCAGCTGATCTATTTTGAGCAGAGTATGTTAAGATACTTGGTGCTTCAAAACCTGGAACTAGTCTTTTGTAAGAGTTTGTTGAAGCATTTGTAAATGCAGCTACAGCAAATGCGTGTTTAAATACACCACCAGCATACCATCTAGCTTCATCAGATAAGTTACCATAATTACCCTCTTTATAGAAAGTATTTACTCCATCTTTCCAGATTGATTGGTGTACATGCATACCGTTACCGTTATCACCATGAATTGGTTTAGGGATAAATGTAGCTGATTTACCATTTAAATGTGCAACCATCTTAATTACATATTTAAGTTTTTGAACATTATCAGCAGCTTCAACTAAAGTATTATAAACTATACCAATCTCATGTTGACCTTGTGCAACTTCATGGTGACCTAAAACTACTTCTAAACCAACTTGTTCAAGAACAAGCATCATCTCAGCTCTTAAATCAACACCTTTATCTACAGGAGCAACAGGGAAGTATCCACCTTTTTTACCAGAGATATGTGCAGTGTTTCCACCTTCCATTTCAGAGTGTGTATTCCATTCACCATCTTCTGTATCTACAGAATAATATGATTCATGTGCTTCATCTTTTACTTTTACATCTTCAAATATAAAAAATTCATTTTCAGGACCAAAGTAAGCTACATCACCTACATTTGCTTCAGCTAAGTACTCTAGAGATTTTTTAGCAATACTTCTTGGACATTTTGCATATGCTTCCTCTTTATAAATGTCATATACATCACAAATAACAATTGCTGTAGAATCAGCTGTAAAAGGATCTAAAAATGCAGACTCTACATCTGGCTTAAGAATCATATCTGATTTATCAATTGTTTGCCAAGCTTCAATACTTGAACCATCAAAAGGCATACCGTTATCTAATTGACCTTGTGTAACTGCACTCATTCTATAACTGATATGATGCCATGCACCTTTAATATCTGTAAATCTAAAATCTACAAACTCAACTTCATTTTCTTTACAAAAGTTAAAAAACTCTTCTGTACTATTTACAAATTTTCCCATTTATTATGTCCTTTTATTTTTAAACTTATATATTCTAACTAATTAACAAATAATGTCAAGTAAATATTTGTATAAAAAATATACAATTTGAGATTTTGTTTCTTTTTACAACAAATTTATGTATAATATGATTTAAATATAAATTAATAAAATAATAGGAAATATAAATATGGATAAAAATAGAGCGATACAAAATTTAGATGAAGTTATAAGTAAAATAGAATTCTCTAGATTACAAGTTAGTGATCATCATATAGTTCAGTTAGTTGCTGTAAGTAAATATTCTACTTCAAAAGATATTGAGGTGTTGTATGAAGCAGGGCAAAGAGCATTTGGTGAAAATAAAGTTCAAGATTTAAAACAAAAACAAGAGGAGCTCTCTGATTTACCAATTTCATGGCATTTTATTGGTAGTTTACAAAAAAATAAGATAAATAATCTAATTGATTTAAACCCATCTTTAATGCACTCTTTAGATAGTTTAGATTTAGCACAAGAGTTAGATAAAAAACTTAAAGTAAAAAATAAAACAATGAACTGTTTACTACAAATAAATAGTGCATATGAAGATACAAAATCAGGTGTTAATCCAAAAGATGCAATCTCAATATATAATGAGATAAAAGAAAAATATACAAATATTGTTTTAAAAGGTGTTATGAGTATAGGCGCTCATTCAGATAATAAAGATGAAGTTTTGACAAGTTTTCAAACTACAAAGTCTTTATTTGACAAATGTAACAATGCTACAATTTGTTCTATGGGTATGAGTAGTGATTTTGAACTTGCTATTGCAAATGGAAGTAATATGATTCGAGTTGGAAGTGCCTTGTTTAAATAATTAAATAAAGGCTTTTATAATCTTTAAACTTCGATAACTTTTCCATCTCTCTTATCAAGAATAGATTCTTTGTATCCTGCTGCAGTTCTAATTATAACATCATTATATTCATCTTTTGTAGTTAATTCTGTAACACAAGAGCTTATCGATATGTTTAAACTATTAATAACTTTTCTTCTCCCAATACTTTGACATTTTTTCAACATTTTTTCAGCAGTGTTATTTTGCGAAATTATATAAAAAATTTCACCTTTATGATGTGCTACTATATCGTTTGTGTCTACACTATTTTTAATATATTTTAATAAACCCAATAAAAAATTTTCTCTTGTTGTAAAACTATCTACTTTATCTTTTATATCATTAAATTTATCAATACCTAACATACAAAAGACCAAAGGCTCTTTTGTTTTTTTCGCAACATTCATTTCCCTATTTAGATATGTTTCAAGACTAGGTATAAATTCTTTTAATTCAGATACTTTTCTTGTTAATGTTTCATTTTTATTTTTTAGTAAGTTAATTTCTAACTTTGTAGATTCTATTTCTTTACCTACCTTATATTCACTAGCAATATTTTTATGATTCTTTATACTGTTTATTTCAGTAGTTAAATTACTTAGGGTCTTTGAGTGTTCCTCTTTAATCTTTCTATTCTCAGCAATATTACTCATTATCTTTTTTTTGGATAATTTTATAATGTTTACTTTATCTTCTGATAAAGAATCATTATCCTTCATTATCTTAGATTGCATAGAATCATTCATTTTAACAATCTTATTATATCGTTTTGTTAACTTTCGATATTCTATATATAGTTTTTCGTACTCTTCTAATTCGATATTGTTAATATCCTGTTCATGTAACTTAGAAATAATACCTTCTGTCTTTTTTAAAACTATTTCTTCTCTTGATTTTCTTGCCATTGTGTATGTTCCTTACTTTAAATATATTGATATATCTACTTCATCATTTTGTTCAGGAAGTAAATACTTATCTGCATACTCTTTGTATATCCCACTACTTAAAAATAATTTAAATATATCAGGGTCAAGATGTCTATCCTTTGCCATAAAACTCAATATCTTAACAGAGGTAGATAATGTTTTTGGTTCTTTATATGGACGATCACTTGCGGTTAATGCTTCAAATACATCTGCTATTGCCATAATTCTTGATGCTATTGGCATATCGTCTATAGTTAATTGTCTTGGGTAACCTGTACCTATAAGAGTTTCATGATGAGCTCCAGCAAATAGTGGTACATTTTTAAGGTATTCTGGGAATGGTAGCTTTTCAAGCATAACTAATGTCATATGTACATGCTCTTGTATTTTAAATCTCTCTTCATGACTTAATGTACCAGCACTTACACATATGTTGTAAAGTTCACCTAAATTATAAAGATGCTCTGGTACTTCTGTTTTAAAGCCCATTTTTTCATACTCTTCATAATCAAAATGTTCTCTTGGTATGATATGTCTTATTTTATCTGATAGTAGTTGTTCAACTTGTGGTGTAGTAGAGTTTTCTAATATTACTCTTTTTTTCTCTTCATGTGCAAGACCTATAGTATCATCAAAGTTTCTAGTCCATGACCTTTTGGCAATATTTTTAATGATATCTT
>JAYEOQ010000066.1:0-4221 GCA_034723215.1 Campylobacterota bacterium
ATTTTTTCATTTTGTTTATTTAAAATCATTATTGCATTACAGTTGTGCAAAACACCAACCATCCCAGGGCTCCTTTTTTCACTTGGGTTAAAAAACTCACCATCAAAAAATCCTGGGATTAGAGTTGTTCTACCTTTTTTATTGTAAAACTCATCTTTTATTTTAGTATGTAAAGTATTATGATAAATATTTTTATTTCCAGTTAATTTTTGTAAAATTATTTTTCCAAATATCTCAAATATAAGTGCAGCAGCTAGTGGATTTCCTGGAAGATTTAAAACATAAGTATTACCTATTTTTCCAAAAACTGTTGGTTTACCAGGTTTTATAGTGATACCATCAAACAGTACATCCATATCAAAATGTTCAAACGCTTCTTTAGTAAAATCAGCTTCACCAACACTTACTCCACCACTTGTTATAATTAGATCGGCATAGAGTGAATTTGAGATAACCTCTTTTAGTGAATCAATATTATCTTTTGCCATCCCTATAAATGTAACATCAGCACCCAACTCTTTTGCACGAGCAAGAAGTGTTGGTGTGTTTGAGTTATAGATTTGATACTCCTCTATAGGTTCATAGTGAAGCTTTAGCTCCTCTCCACTTGTAAAAACTGATATTTTTGGTTGTCTATAAACTTTAATATGTGTGATACCTTGAGAAGATAGCATTGTAATTGTTGCAAAATTTATCTCATCACCATCAGATAAAATCTTATCATTTTTAAGTATATCTTCACCTATAAACCTAATATGTTGATTCTCTTTAATATTTTGTGGTAATGTTATATATTCATCATCATTTATCTCAACAAGTTCGTGAGGTACTACTGCATCAGCAGAACTAGGAACTCTAGCACCTGTCATTATTTTTACACACTCACCATCTTTAAATTGGGTTTGTTTTGCAGAACCTGCAAATATAGCATCAATAACTTTAACTTTTTTTGAGCTATCTGATAATTTTACAGCATATCCATCCATTGCTGAGTTGTTAAAAGGTGGAAGAGAATATGAAGCATAAATATCTTCTGCACTGATCCTATTTTGTAAATTCTCTATTGGGACAATCTCATAAGATACTTTAGTTATATTTGATGTAATTCTTCTTAGAGCTTCTTTTATACAAATTCCCATTAGGTTACCTTTAATTATTTTTTATATGATATAATACCAAAATTTTTTAAAGAGGAATATTATATATGGAATTAGTTTCTACATCGGTTACTTGGCATATCTATTTTATATTAGGATTGATGTTTGTTATGGTTTTTAACCTATTATCAGTTTTAAGGGTTGATGATTATTTTGAGTTGGTGAAAAGATTAAAAGTTATGACACCTATTTACCATTCGTTAAATGCAGTTGTTGCATATACAGGTGGTATAGTAGCTGCTTTTTCACACGATTTAAGTATCACTGTTATTTTGATGATTGCAACATCTATTTTTGTTATGATTTTAGAGATTAAGAGATATAAAAAAATGAGAGTTATTAAAACAGCAGAGTTTAAGAAACAAGCAGAGTTTAGAGTATTTGCAAAGAAAATATATATGATGGAGATTAGTGCTATTGTATTTACTTATGTTATCTCAAAGATATTTTAAATATAGTTAGTTTATGCAGTTTACTTATCATAAAAATTCTGGAGATTCTGTTTTAACTATTGAAGCAGAACTTCATAAGTATCTATTTAAAATAAGACGGCATAGTATTGAAGATAATCTCTTTTTTAGAAATTTAAAAGATAATAATCTATATCAATACAAAGTTCAAAATATTGACAGGCGAAAAACAACTTTAGAGTTAATATCTTTTGATGAAAAAGTGATTGAACCATCAAGAAAATTGCATATAGGTTGGTGTAAAATAGATCCTAAGTCTATAGAAAAGAATCTGGCAGCCTTAAATGAACTAGGTGTTACAAAAATCACATTTATATCTTGTGAATATTCACAAAAACAGTACAAAATAAATCTTGAAAAATTAGAAAAAATATTGATAAACTCTTCCCAGCAATCAGGAAGAAGTAATATAATAGAACTTTGTGAATCGAAAAGTTTAGATAGCTTTTTAGAACAATATCCAGATACATATATGTTTAACTTCTCTTCAAATTTAGTTGATGATAAAAAAGATGATATAGATACTTTAGTTATTGGTTGTGAGGGTGGTTTCTCTTTTGTAGAGATTGATAAATTTGATACAAATAAAATTGTTGGGATAAATTCAAATATAATTTTAAGAAGTGAAACAGCTGCAGTAGCTGTAGCATCTAAAATATTGGTTTAAATTGTTTGTATTATTAGATATATTTTAATATTTATTAAGTAGTCAATAAAAAAGGGGAAGCTAAAACAGCTTCCCCTTTTTAAATAACTTGAAGTTAAGTTCTAGTGAACTTCTCTCCAAATTTTAGCTTTCCATAACCATGCAAATAGTGCAAAAATTACAAGATAACCTAAGAAAGGACCAGCTAAGGCTTCTCTTTTTGGTTTAGAACTATCTCCAACCTCTTCCATATATGCAATTACTTGAGTTTCAGCATCTAAAGTTAAACCAACTCTAGGCATAGCTGTACCATGTAAGTGTTTATCAGGATTGTTAATAAACTCATGTAAGTAACCTTTGCTTCTACTTCTGATGTGTTGAGATAAATCAGGAGGAGTTGTCCCCATATATTTACTTACATCACCTTTAGCAGCCATAGAACCACCATAGAAATCACCGTATTTAATACTATGACATCTTTGACAAGCATCTTGGAATACTTCTTTATTAGTAACTTCTTTAGGTGCAATAGATTTTAAAAATGCAACGATGTCAGCAGTAGCTTGTGCATCATCATCACCAAATGTACCATCATAGTTTAGATCTAATTTAGTCATAGGATGTGATTTTCCATCAACCATCTTATGTTCAACCATTGAAGCTTTTGCAGGGTCTGCAATAAAAGCAGCTAAATATCTCTCATCATAGATAAGACCAGATGTTGTTAAATCTGGAGTCATAACACCTAAATCCATAGATGAACCAATTTTGTTTCCATCTACAGTCATAGAGTGACATGATTGACATTGGAATTGATCAACGATAAGTGACTTACCAGCAGCAACATTTCCAGTTTTCCCAGCTCTTACATCATCAGTATCTGAAAATGTATAATCAGGAGCTGGTTTATGTGGATGTAGTTGTGTGTGAGCGAATGGCTCAACACCCCAGTATAATGCAGCTGTACAAGCAGCTACTACTGCGAATATTTTTAATTCTCTCATTATAACGCTCCTCTTGCTTTTGCATCAGCTTTTGTGATAAATGGTAAAGATGCCCATAATAGTAAGAATACAGCAGTTGCATAGAATCCTACCCAAGCATTTGCACCTGTTGGAGGTAATTTACCATAAACAGAAAGTACAAGTAAATCTACAATCATAATCCAGAACCAGATAAAGAATCTAGGTCTTTTATGTGCAGGTAAAACATCAGGATCTCTATCTAAGAATGGGAAAACAACAAAAATAACTTGTGCTAATCCAAAAATAATAAGACCAATATCTCCAGCTTTCATACCTAACATATCAAAGAAAGGACCTCTTAATGTCTCATAAGACCATAAGAAATACCACTCAGGGTAAATATGTGCAGGTGTAACCATAGCATTAGCAGGGTCAAAGTTCACTGGATCCATTGCAAAGTTATAGTTAAAGAATACTAAGTAAAAATAGAATATTAAAAATACACCAAGTACTGCAAAATCTTTTGATAAGAATACAGGCCAAAAAGGGATAACTTTTGATTCTTTTTTATTTCCAGCTAAATATTTTTCAGCTTCAGCATCATAATCAATATCATCAGAATCTTGATTATTTACATGTGGAATTCTTAATGTATAGAAATGTAAAACAATAACCATAATAATAACTAAAGGTAATAAGAAAACATGTAACATAAAGAATCTAGTAAGTGTTGCATCATTAACAGCAAATCCACCTCTAATCCATTCAACAAGTCCCCAAGCTTCTAATGATCCACCAGCAAATAAGTTAGTAATAACCGCAGCTGCCCAGTAAGACATTTGTCCCCATGGAAGCATATATCCAGAGAAACCTTCAGCAGAGAATGTTACAAATAATAACATACCAGAGATCCAGATCATCTCTCTACCCTTCTTATATGAACCGTAGTAGATACCTGTAAACATATGAATATATATAACCAG
>JAYEOQ010000067.1:0-4207 GCA_034723215.1 Campylobacterota bacterium
CAGATTCAAAAATCGATAATCATTTTATCAAAATATGATGAGCTAAAAACTTTTGAGTCATTTAAGTTTAAAAAGTATGCACAATTTACAAGAGCAATTTATAGTGGTGGAGCTGTATTTGACTTTCCTAGCTCTATGGATAAAAGCATCTCAAATAAAGAGTATATACACACTATAAAATCTATTGATAAAAAAGTGTTTAGTGATGATAGGTTTGAATATATTAGTAAAGCTGTTATGAAAAAATCATCACTTCTGTTTTCTACAACTGTAGGATATCAACACACTTATCCTCTTGATAAATCAACTATAAAAATCTCACCATTTTTAATGATTGATGAGTTCTCAAGTGATGCAGAAAAATTTATAAGAGGTTTGATATACCATAGGGGTTTAAAAAAGCTTATATCATATATACCTAAAAATATACCATCAATCACGGCACTTTATGAGAAGTATAAATTTAAATTTGATGGTGAGTACTATCTAATGTATAAAAATGAAAAACCAAATATAAATATAGAAGCTATTTATGGAATTTAATTTAGGTATAAGCGAATTCATTCGCTCTTTAGGATTTGTTTCTTTAGCATTGATTCATTCAATGTGCTAAAAGAAAACATTAAACAATAGGTCCCTTTAAAATTGGGACAATTTAAAAGGAGAAATAAAATGGCACTAACACAGGAACAAAAAGAGATAAGAAAACAGTATGCAGGGTACAAAAGAAAAGTAACTGAAGTAGCTGGAGAGATACACGATATAGTTGAAGATACTATCTGGACTGAGTATGTAAAGCTACCTGAACTTAGTTTGAAAGTACAAGAGTTGATGAAAGATGTAGTTTCTTTTAAAGCTCAACATGATTTTTTAAAGTAAAGTAAAAGTATGGAAGATTTAGCAAGTAAAATTATTTGTGAATGTGGAGACAAAAGTGTAGCTGATGCAGTTATTATTTTTAATGAAACAGATCTTCCATATAAAAAGGCAAAGAAGCTTGTAACAGGTTGTAATAAAACTTGTTGTAGAAAACCTTTAATGGCTTTATTTAATATGATAGAGTTTGGAGCAATTGATTATGAAGAGATTGATTTTTTAATTGAGCAGATGAATAGTAGATAAGGGCAGTAAAATGAATTTGAAAAATATAAAAGAGCAATTGATAAAATTTTTGAAAAATGAGGTAGCTAAAACAGGACTTGAAAAAGTTGTAGTTGGTATTAGTGGTGGACTTGATAGTGCTATTGTTGCTGTTTTATGTAAAGAGGTTTTTGGTGAAAATATGAAAGGTGTACTTATGCCGTCGCACTATTCTAGTGACTCGAGTGCATCAGATGCAATTGAACTTTGTGAAAAATTTGATATAGAATATGAAATAGTAGAAATAGCACCTATGGTAAAGGCTTACTTTGATAATATTAATGATGAAGTAACACCATTAAGAATAGGAAATTTAAGTGCAAGAATGAGAATGTCAGTTTTGTATGATATAAGTGCAAGAGATAATTCACTTGTGGTTGGAACTTCAAATAAAAGTGAATTATTATTAGGTTATGGGACAATTTTTGGAGATATTGCTTGTGCAATAAATCCAATAGGTCAAATGTATAAATCCGATGAATTTGAATTTGCTAAATTTTTAGGTGTAACTGATGCAATTGTTACAAAAAAACCTAGTGCAGATTTATGGGATGGACAAAGTGATGAGAAAGAGCTTGGTTATAGTTATGCTCAAATGGATAAAGTGTTAAAACAATTAGTTGATGAAAATATATCAAAAGATGAATTAATCACATTGGGTGTAGAAAAAGAATTAGTAGAGATGTTGATTTACAGAATAAAAGTAAACGCTTTTAAAGGTAAATTACCAACTATAGCAGATATAAATTTTAATTATTAGGTTAAGCAGATGAAAAATGAGTTAAATAAATTTGTAAAGTGGATTAAAACTAATAGTTTAAATAAAAATATACCTACGGATATTGAAGTATTGAAAAACTTATCAGTTTTAGATTTAAGTAAAAATAAACTACGAGAATTGCCTGAGTCTATTGGTGCTTTAGAAAATCTTACAATCTTAAAACTCTCAAATAATCGTTTGGTAAGTTTACCAGATTCGATAGGAAATTTAAAAAAATTAAAAAATTTACAATGTGAAAATAACTTATTAGAAAACTTGCCTAGTAATATAGGGGAACTTGAATCGTTATTGATTTTAAATTTAAATGGAAACAAATTAACAAATCTACCAAAAAGCTTTTATAATCTTACAAAATTAACCCGTTTAACACTTGCAGTTAATTTTATAGAGGAGTTATCTATGAAATTAAAAAACTTAAATAAATTACTTTATTTTTCACTTGATACTAATAATATAAAAGAGCTACCTGATGCTTTTGATACTATGGAAAATTTGTATTATTTAGATTTTTCATACAATCAACTCTCAACTTTACCAGAAACTATAAATGATATAGAGGAACTTGAAACATTACTTTTAGAGGGTAATAATATAAAAGATTTACCATCATTAGAATCACACGATATGCTTATGAGATTAAATCTAAATAATAACAATCTAAAAGAGCTAGACTTTGATATTGGTAAACTTGAAGATTTACAAATTTTAACTTTAGATAACAATAAACTTGAACATCTTCCAGATTCAATATGTAAGTTAAAAAATTTAAATCATCTTAGCAGTTCAAATAATAAATTAAAAGAGCTACCAAGTTGTATTGGAGAGTTGATTAATCTTATTGAACTAGATATTGAGGATAATGATATTAAAGAGCTTCCAAAAAGTTTTGAAAACCTGAAAAATATCAAAAACTTATATAGTGATATTAGCTAGTTTTTCGTTATATTTAACTACATCAACAAATACGACTTAATATAAAAAACTGGGGTAATTTTTTAGTTTGAATAAAATTTAATAATCAGCTATAACATCAATACAAAATAGAAGGTGGAATAAATGGGATACTTTATAAATAAAGATGGAGAGTTGGAAAAAGCAAAAAGAATTACATTAACTCCAGAGCAAAGAAAAAAGTACTTGAAGCAGACACCTGAACAAAAACAAATGATTGAAGAGATGAAAAAAAGAAAATAAATACTGTGCTATTTTAAATATAGGTACAACAACTAATCAAAATGCAAAGTATATAAACAAAATGTGTATTTTATAATTTTATTGGTACTTTAAATATATCTCCATAAGTTTTACACTTATATTTATCACAATAGTATAGAGTATATGCAGATACAATAGAATCGAGTTTATCTTCATGATGTTTTAGACTTTGACCTTTAAGTTTAGAAATATCAACTGCAAAATCACCATCAATATTGTTTAAAAGATAGTTTTGAAGTATATTTAGTTGCTCTTTGATAAAAGCAGTATTTCTCCCTTTTTTCCGTTTATATGGAAGAACCAAGCCGTGAAAACATTGCATAATTGTAACATGTGGATAAACTTCAAAAAGTGAGACTCCTAGTTTTTGATAAATTTTAGATCTTAAATCTTCACCAGCTATTGAGCCATTTATTTTCTCTAGCAAAGTTCTGTTTACTGGATAAATCCCAAGTTTTTTAGATGAAAAATCTTTTAAAAACTCTTTTTCTATTGCTCTAGTACCATTTTTATTTGGTACTACCAATGGAGCATCTACTCCAACTTTTGCTTTTGGGTAGGTGTTTATAAAACTGCTTATATCATCAATAGTTTTTAAGATATCTACATATACCACTTTATTATTTTCAAGTAGTGCTACACCTGAATAGTTATTTTGACTCCATGCTAAGTCTATCCCTATATATTGCATTTAGAATCCTATATATTTTTTCTAAGTTAATATTTAAAATATATTTATTTACTTCTTTAAAGCATCTTTAGACTTAGCAAAACAGAACATACCCATCTTTTCATTTGTAAAAGTCATAATACAAGTAGAACCAGGATCGGTTAAAGGTGTAAACTCATATACTCTTACATTGTAACCCTCTGTTTCTACACTATATTGTGCATCTGCTTTAATAGTTTTATTTTTCCAACTTACAACTTGAGACCATGTCATAGCTGCATTAAGCGATGTTGTTACAAATAGTGCAGATATTAATATTATATATTTTTTCATTTAATTCTCCTATTGTTTAAAGTGTTATAAATAAACAGAAAAACTATCCTAACTCTTTATCTTGTAGT
>JAYEOQ010000068.1:0-4137 GCA_034723215.1 Campylobacterota bacterium
GTTTATTTGCATTCATACCTGCTGCCATAACAACAATCATAGTTTCACCTAAAGCTTTTGACATACCAAGTAGCGATGCAGAGATAATCCCTGGCAAAGCAGATGGTAAAACAATATCTTTTATGGTTTCTGATTTTGTCATACCAAGTGCAAGTGAACCTTTTCTCATGCTATCAGGAACAGCAGTGATAACATCATCACTCAAAGAAGCGATTACAGGTATAATCATAATACCCATAACCACACCAGCAGCTAAAGCACTATTAAATGATGCATCTATCCCAAGCCCCTCACAAACATTAACAATAAATGGAGCAACTGTAATAGCAGCGAAAAAACCATAAACAACAGTTGGTATACCAGCTAAAATTTCTAAAAGTGGTTTTACTATTGTTCGTACTTTACTACTTGCATATTCGCTCATATAAATAGCACTAAACACACCAATAGGAATTGCAATTAGAAGTGCTATTCCTGTAATCATAAATGTTCCAGCAAATATAGCTACTGCTCCAAATTGACTATCTACTGTACCTGGACTCCAGTTACTACCTGTAAGAAAATAAACAAAACTTTTTAACTTAAAAAACTCTAAAGCTTCAAAAAGTATTGAAAATAGTATCCCAAATGTAGTAAGCACAGAGATTGTTGCAGCTAAGATAAGAAGATAAGTTATAATCTTCTCTTTAATCATAGTGTTTTTATTTTTTGGTTGAAATGTATTCAAACTAAATCCTTTCTTTCTTGATAATAGGATAGTTTGATTACAGTTTGGTTACATTGAAGTTTTTATTATCTCTTTTTGTCAGGTGAAGTGAACATCGCTACCCATCTAATTATGAATAAAAATATTAATACACCACTAAATATTAAAATATGAAAGTTAGTACTACTTGATAGTAAAGAATCTAAACTACCAATCTCTTCTTTGTTTATCTTTACAACATTAACAATAAATTCACGAAGTGCAAGTATAATAAAAGCATCAACTAATATACCAATTTTAACTCTTTTCTCTCGAATAAAGCTCATAATAGCTCGAACTAGTTCAAGCATTATAATAAAATATAACATATAAATAATAATCGTTACCATACTATTAGTAGCTATAGCTACAATAAAAAGTGTAGATGCTAAAATCAACTCTATATAGAACTTACTGTGAAAAAATTCTATTATTCTTTTCCTCATTATTAAACCCCTTATTTTTCTAAATATTAACAAAACTAACTTTCGTACTACAAGTGTAACAAATTTATACAATAAGTAAGATTACCCCCTAAAAATAAAATAAAACTAAACTCTTTCCATTCCCTGGAAACTCATATATTATTCTCTTTTATTGATGGCTTAATTGGTAAACTAATCTTAAAACCTAAACCCTTTTTATTTAACCCATTAATAAGTTCAATGGTACCATTATGTTCTTTTTCAGTTTTCACAATCAATCCTAATAATCCAATTCACTGGCTTTTAGTTCTGAAGATGAGATTAATATATCATAACGAATTTGGTCAAATTTTTCATTCTGTTTTGAGTTTAAGAATTCATTTTTTAACCTATTTATCGCTTTGGTTTTTACATCAATTGGAGCTGCACTCCTTTGAAATGTTTCTAGTTTTTTTATAAATATTTCTCTATCCATATCTTAAGTCCTTTATCTTTATAAATAAAATAATAATATTTTTTAATTACTTCTGGGTTACATTAGATTATATTTATAGGATGGTTGTAGCAAGAGGAATATCTATTTTTTTAGAATCTTTTTTAATGGAACCAAGTGCTAAATCAAAATTATTTTTATTTGTTTTTTTAGAAATCTCAACTATTGCACTAGCAACACCTAATAATTTAAATTTACGCTCAACTCCAAATCTATCTTTAGTTTGTATATATCCATTTTGCTTATCATCTTTAGAATATAATTCTTTTACATTTGTTTTAAATTGCTGTTGAATTGTATTTATTGCATTATAAACTTCCATATAGTCTTTATTTTTAAAACCAACAAAAAAATCATCTCCACCAATATGAGCTATAAAAGTATCATTAGACAACTCTTTTTTTAAAATATCTGCAAATATTAAAATAGCACGATCCCCTTGCCTAAAGCCGTACATATCATTAAAAGGTTTAAAATCATTAAAATCAAAATATACTATATGAAAGATATCTTTCTTTTTATGTTTAAAAGCATTATATAAAAACTGTTCTATTTTTTTATTTCCAGCTAGTTTTGTAAGTGGGTTTTGGTCAGATGCAATTTCGATATTTCTGTTGTATGATAATGATAAAAGATTATTTACATTTATAAATCCATAGTATTGATTGTTTTTAGTAACAAATATACCTTTTGAATCCTCTTGATACATATTGTAAACCTCTAGTACTTTATCGACACCCCATGTAACCTCTACTGATATAGCCTCTTTTATATATGTTTTTAGTTTCTCGTTTGTTTTGTCATTTTTAGCTAAAGATACTCCAAAAGGTGAATATGAAAATTGTTTTATATCCTCCTCATATATCACACCACATAGTTGCTTTACAGAATCTACGATAGGTACAAAGGAGTTAGTTGGATTTTTTTTAAAATATAAAAATAGATCTTCTAAGTTTGTATCAATACTAAGTGGCAATATTTTTTCTATTTTTTTCTCATCAATTAAGTTTGAAGAATTATGTCTTTTATCTTTTTTATATAGCTCTTTTATATCATCATATTGAGATTTTATTTTATCTATATCTATTTTTGGTTTTTGTATAAAATAACCTTGTAATAAATCAGCTCCTATATCTTTACAAGTATAATACTCCTCTTTTGTTTCAATACCTTCAGCAATAACTTTTATCCCCATAATATGAGCCATATTTACAATAGAACTACAAAAAATTCTTTTCTTGGAGTCATTATGAATATTGTCTATAAAAAATCTATCAAGCTTTATAAATGTTGCTTCTGCATAATACAATAATTGAAACCCTGCAATACCTGTACCAAAATCATCAATAGCAATATCAAAACCCTCTTGCTTATATCGATTGACCATATTTGTAACCGCACTTGGATCTTGCATAGTTCCTCTCTCACTTAGTTCAAAACATATTTGCTTTTTATTAAGATCAAGTTTACTAAGTATTTTAGATGTGTTCCCATAACTAAAATCTGGTACATACATAAGTCTATTGTCAAGATTATAAAAAAGTTGAATATTTGGTATATCAATTTTGGCAAATTTACTAAATGCAATTTGTCGTAATTCAAGATCAAGTTGATACAATATACCATCATGGTAAGCATCATCAAAAAGTGCAAAAATAGAGTGATAAAAACCTGCCTCTTTTACATTTCTAAGTAACGCCTCAACAGCATAAAGTTTTCCAGTTTTTATATTTACAATTGGCTGAAATGCAAAATCAAGTTTATTAACTACATCTTTCCATTTTTTATTTAACATTTTTTATCCTAACAATATTTTCTCTTTTTATTGGATATGATAAATAAATTTAGTTACATTACAGTAACACTAAATAGAATATTTTTTTGCTATAATTTATCATATATTATGGAGTAATAAAATGAAATTTATACATTTAAGTGACCCTCATATTCAAAAAGATGATCTACATCTTTATGGTTTAAATCCTTATGAAAGATTAAATAGTGCTATTAAAAGTATCAACAAAAAGTTTAAAAAAGATAAAGTTGAATTTTTAATAATCACAGGAGACCTAAGTAGTCAAGGTGAAACACAATCATATAGAAAACTTAGAAAACTAATTAAAAAATCAAAATCTGAAGTGTTACTACTAGTTGGAAATCATGACAACAGAGAAAACTTTGCTAAAGTATTTGATGCTCACCCATCAAATGATGGCTTTATACAATATACAAAAATTATTGATAACAAAGCATTTATAGCACTAGATACACTTGTTGAAAATGAACACACAGGAGATATGTGCGATAAAAGATACAAATGGTTTGAAAAAGAGTTAAAAAAACACAAAGATAAAGAGGTGTATATATTTATGCACCATCCACCTTTTGATATAGATATAGCAAGACTTGATAATATAGGCTTTAAATCACAAGAGAGATTTGCCAAAATTTTGCAAAAATACAAAAATATCAAC
>JAYEOQ010000069.1:0-4126 GCA_034723215.1 Campylobacterota bacterium
ATCACTTACAAACTCAAATGCTGTTTTTGTATAGTAGTCAAGTCCACGAACTAAGTTTGAATCTACTTCATACTCAATAGCGTTGTTTTCTAATATATCTTTTAGTTTTTCAAAGTCATTATGGCAAGATGAACATAGGTTTTCAGTGATACTTGGAGCTTCTATAAGAGTCTCTTTACAAGATTCATTTTTACAGTCAAGAACTCTAATAGGATTTGTTAATATTCTTCTATTACAATCTTCACAAAGTTTTAACTCTTTTAAATGGTCAACTAAACCATCTTTATAAGTTGGCATACACTCTTTACAACCTAAAGAGTTTAATTGTAGTTTAAAACCAATTCCAAAGAAGTTTAACATCTCACTTATCATCAAAATAATAGTTGCATCTTCATAAACATTTGCTTCCCCGAATGATTCACAACCAAACTGGTGAAAACTTCTAAGTCTACCTTTTTGTGGTCTTTCATATCTAAACATTGAACCGTGATAATAAACTCTATTTAATCCACCTGCTCTATCTTTTTTATTTTGTACAAACCACCTTACAACTCCAGCAGTCCCCTCTGGTCGTAAACAAACATCATGTTCACCTTTATCAATAAACTGATACATCTCTTTTGAAACAATATCACTACTTTCACCTACACTTCTTTTAAATAAAGCTGTCTCTTCTAAAATAGGTGTTTCTATGTAACCATATCCATATTTTTTTGCTATTGCTGAACAGTTTTCTATAAAATAGTTAAAAAGTTCACTATCATTATCGATAATATCTTTCATACCTCTAAGGCTTTGGATGTTTGCCATGTTTGTAATTTCCTTGACTTTAATATATTAAATGGAGGGTATCATAAATTAGCTTTTAAGTTAATATAATAGTTTTTCACCTCATTATTATTATGTTTTATTGCACCTTTTATTAAAATATCACACTTCTTTTTCATTACCTCTATTACATCCTTTTTATAAGTAGAATTTATGTGTTTTTGTAAAACTTGTATACGATATCTATCCATAAGAGGTGTTGTAAATGAAAGTTGTTCTTTATGTCCTGCAATTTTTTTGATAAGTTGTTTATCTATCATACCAAGTTCATATTTATACAATATTCTTAGCCATAGATCATAATCTTCACATACTTTTAATGTTTCATCAAAATATCCAATATCATTTAGTATATTTTTATGTACCATTACAGTAGAAGCTCCTACTAAAGTATTTGCTAGATTTTCTTTGAAGCAAAAGCCTGATGGTTTTTGTTGATGTTTTTTTTGTTTTATTATTTTGTTATTAAATAGCCAAAGTTCAAGAGTATGTGAAAATAGTATATTTGGATTTTCTTTATGAAAATTTATCTGCTCTTCTAGCTTCGTATCTTCCCATAAATCATCACTATCTAAAAAACATATCCAACTATTTGATGATTCTTTTATACCTCTGTTTCTAGCAACTGATACTCCACTATTTTGTTGTTTTATATATTTTATCTTTTTTGTAGTTATTAAACTATCTAAAAGCTCTTCTGTATTATCAGAGGAACCATCATCTACTACTATAATTTCATCAGGCATAACTGTTTGATTTAAAACTGTTTGTACAGTTTTTTCAATAAAACTATCACGATTATATGTAGGGATTATTACACTTATTTTCATATATCTTTATCTCTTTTTTTTCAAGGGGTTTAGTTTTTGTTTTATTTTTTTTGGTAATTGTCCCATTTTTAGTTGACTCTTTTTGATAAAGTTATCTTTTTTATCAAATTGGTTTACATACAATATATTTTTTGTTATATCAAAACTAATCGATTTAAACACGAAACCATTATCTTCAAAAGTTATATTTAAATTTTCCATTATTTTCCTAGGTTAAGTTTTATATTATCACTATTTATTATAGTGTTATTTTCTATATAATTATTCTCTATTTTTTGTAATTTATAATAGTTATTATTAGTATCATTACCACTAAAAAGCTTTGAAATTCCAGAAATAACAACACTTAAAATAACAAAAGATATTAATACTTCAAAAAGTGTAAAACTATTTTTATTCAAAACTTCTCCATATAGCTAGTGTTTTCAATTATATCAAATATATTATTAGATAAAATGATTTTTTTAATAAAAAGGACAATGATGCAAAAAAGAATTCTTTCTACTTTATTCGTAGCTTTATTTATATATACATTTACAGGGTGTGCTTCAAAAAAAGAGGCTCAAGAGTATAACAAACCCGCAGTTTATTGGTATAATAAGATGATAAAACAGATATCAAATGGTCAGATTGATGATGCTGACGATACATATACATCACTAGAATCAGAGCATAGAAATTCACCATTATTACCTAGTGCGCTTATGATTATTGCAACTTCTCATATGGAAGAGGAGGAGTATCAAATGGCTAACTACTATTTTGATGAGTACCTTAAAAAGTTTGGTTTAAAAGAGGATGCTGATTATATAAGATATCTAAAAATAAAATCAAACTTTCTTGCATTTAAAAGTGAATTTAGAGAGCAAGAGCTACTTTCAAAAACACTTTTAGAAACCAATGAATTTATAAAACTTTATCCAAATTCACAATATATATATGTTGTAAAAACAATTAGATCAAGATTATTTATGGCAAAAGCAATATTTGATAAAGAGATTTCAGAGTTATATGAAAGAATTGACAAGCCAGAAGCTCAAGCTGTATATAAACAAAAAGCATCTCAAAGTTGGAAAGATTTAAATAATATTGAACCAATTAATACACCATGGTATAGAGCTATATTTGAATAAAATAAAAGGACAAAAATGCAACTAACAGACTACGATAGTTTTCCAGATAGATTACCAATATTAATTGAAGATAGTATTTTTTTATACCCTTTTATGATTGCACCTATATTTATAAGTGATGAACAAAATATAAATGCTGTAGAATACGCAATTAATAACAATAAACTTATAACTGTGGCAGTAAGTAAAGATACAGCAGAAAATAGCTCAAAAGAGTTTTATAATGTAGCTGTTGTTGGAAATATAATGAGAAAAATAACTCTTCCTGATGGTAGAATAAAAGTACTTTTTCAAGGATTAGAAAAGGTTGATATTAAAGAGATAGTAAGTGGTTCACCACTTATGGGGATAGTTGATATTTTGCCATCACTACCATATAAAAAAGAAAAAGTAGATGCAATACTAGATATTTTAAAAACAAATATTGATAAATTATCAAAGTTAAATACAACTTTTCCTGTTGATTTAATTAAAACTATTGATGAAAGTACCGACCCTATTAGAATAGCAGACTTAGTATCTTCTGTTATTAGAATTTCAAATGATGATGCATATAAACTATTTAAAGAGACTAAAATAGATAAAAGGCTTTTAGGGATTATAGATCATATTAAAAAAGAGATTGAGAGTTTTAAACTAAAAAATGAGATAAATAAAAAAGTAAATACAAAACTTGATAAACATCAAAAAGATTATATACTAAAAGAGCAGTTAAAGACTATTCAAAAAG
The DNA here is from genome assembly GCA_034723215.1 of Campylobacterota bacterium. GTDB lineage: Bacteria > Campylobacterota > Campylobacteria > Campylobacterales > Arcobacteraceae > JAIOSF01. Next base: position 3,522 of record JAYEOQ010000069.1, read on the forward strand.
AGTTAGGCACTGATAATGCAAGAGATAAAGAGATTGCAGAGTTTAGAAAAAAACTTAAAGTTTTAAAACCTTTTATGCCAAAACTTGGATACAAAGAGACTAAAAAACAGATTGAGAAATTAAGTAGAATGCACCCTGATAGTGGTGATGCTTCAACAATTCAAACTTATATTGAACAAATTCTAGAGATACCTTTTAATAAAAAAGCTGATGAATCTATTGAGGTTAAAGATGTTGAAGATCAACTAAATAAAGATCATTATGCTCTATTTGAACCAAAAGATAGAATAGTAGAGTTTTTTGCTGTAAAACAACTTTTAGAGAAAAGAAAAATTGAATCTGATAAAAACAATAGTACAGTTCTTTGTTTTGTTGGACCTCCAGGTGTTGGTAAAACTTCACTTGCAAACTCTATAGCATCAGCACTTAAAAGACCACTTGTAAGGATAGCTTTAGGTGGTATGGAAGATGTCAATGAATTAAGAGGACATAGAAGAACATATGTTGGAGCTATGCCTGGTAGAGTTGTTCATGGACTTGTAACTTCTAAAAAAATGAATCCTGTTGTTGTATTAGATGAGATTGATAAAATAAGTAGTAACCAT
>JAYEOQ010000070.1:0-4063 GCA_034723215.1 Campylobacterota bacterium
TCGATCCCTATAGTGAAGTGATTTTTAGGTAGTTGTTTATCTAACTCTTTATAGATAGATTTTATCATAGTAGGGGTGAACTCTTTTGAAGAGATACCGTATCTTCCACCTATTATTTTTGGCATAACAAATGGTAAATTTTCTTGTGACTCAAACATTGCAGTTACCACATCGTGATAAAGTGGCTCACCTAAACTTCCTGGCTCTTTTGTTCTATCTAAAACAGCTATTGATTGGACACTTTTTGGAAGTGTATCTATAAACTGCTCAATACCAAAAGGTAAATTAAGTCTTACTTTTATCATCCCAACTTTTTCACCTTTTGCTACAAGATAATTTACAGTCTCCTCTACAGCTTCTGCACCACTACCCATAAGTACAATTATTTTAGTTGCATCATCTGCACCAACATAGTCAAAAAGATTGTAACTTCTTCCTGTAAGAGCTGCAAACTTATCCATCTGCTCTTGAACTATCTTTGGAACCTCTTGATAGTATCTATTTACAGATTCTCTCCCTTGAAAATATACATCAGGGTTTTGTGCTGTACCTCTCAAAATTGGTGCATCTGGCGTCATAGCTCTTTTTCTATGTGCATATACAAGGTCACTATCAATCATATTTTCTAATATAGTTGCATCTAAAACCTCTATCTTACTTACTTCATGAGATGTTCTAAAACCATCAAAAAAGTGCAAAAATGGTATCCTTGAGTTTAAAGATGCAGCTTGAGAGATAAGGGCAAAATCGTGAGCTTCTTGAACACTATTTGAAGCAAGTAGGGCAAAACCTGTTTGTCTTACACCCATAACATCTTGATGATCCCCAAATATTGATAACCCTTGAGCCGCTAAACTTCTAGCTGCTACATGAAATACTGTAGGTGTAAGTTCCCCTGCTATTTTATACATATTTGGTATCATCAAAAGTAGCCCTTGAGAGGCTGTAAATGTAGTAGTTAATGACCCAGCTTGCAAAGCACCATGAACAGTACCACTTGCACCACCTTCACTTTGCATCTCATAAACTTCAGGAATAGTACCAAAGATATTTTTCTCTTTTTTACTACTATAAAGATCGCTTAGTTCACCCATAGGTGAAGAGGGTGTAATAGGGTAGATCGCTATCACTTCATTTATCTTGTGTGCTACAAGAGCAACCGCTTCATTACCATCAACTGTTTTAAAAGTTTTTTCCATATCTGTTCCTATATTTAATATAGAAAAATTTTACAAAAAGATTGTTACACTATGGTTTCATTTGCAAAACCTATTTTTTTAAGTATTAGTTCTAAATTTAATTTGGTATTAGTGCTAGTACAAAGAGAAACATAAAAAGATTTAGGAGATCTCTAATATACCAAACTAAGCCATCCAACTGCAAACAGTGGACCTAAAATTCCAGAAATAACCCCCAGTATTAAAAAATCTTTACTTTGTATCTTTTTACTTGAGTATATAATTGCATTAGGTGGTGTAGAAACTGCGGCTTAATGAAAAAATTGGGTGCATAATTTAACTATTTTTTACCCAATTTCATCAAATAAAAATCGACAAATTCCAACTTCTTTCCTTTAGGTATTCCACGATGTAAACTTATCTTATTTTTCATATGAGAGAAGATTTTTCTTCAAAATTACCTCTTTGGATATGTATTTATATTTTCTATTGAGCCACTTGCAAAGTGTTTAAAACAGTCTGTATCTCATATTTTGAACCAAAATATATAGGAGTTTTTTGGTGTAATTCAGGAGTTTTTATATCAAGTACCCTATTTTTACCATCTATTGCTTCTCCACCAGCAAGTTCAAGTATAAATGCAATAGGAAAAGCCTCAAATATAACCTCTAGTATACCACTTTGGTCTGTTATAGTTGCAGGAGATGAATATATACCACCTTTTTTAAATAGTATATGGTGTGTATCTAAAGCCAAAGAATTACTAAATCTTAGTCTATAACCCTCATCAAAAAAGTTTTTTATCAGATCTTTGTGTTTTTTATCCCACTCATTGATTTTTCCAGCTGTTGAATTTATCTTACCTTTTTCATTTAGCTCTAAAGAATCTTGCTGTATAAACTCTCCATGCTCATTTGAAAAATATTTTACACCCTCGTCTTTTGAGGCAAATACAAGTTGGAAAGTTGGTCCATATGTTATATAAATAGCTGCTTTTAGGTTAGAAGCTTCAAAACTATTTTCATAAATACTAAAAATAGTTCCTAATGAAAAGTTCAGATCCAAAAGCTCTATATTATCAATAGCTACAAAACTTACAAGATATTTACCATTTTCATTGATTTGACACATCTGTTTTTTGTCTTTACCTATAACACCTTTTACACTCTTTAAGTACTCAAACTCTTTTTCAATAACATCTGAACAGTATTTGTATATATCATCATGTATTTGTTCTTCACTTAAATCTTTTTGTGCAAATCTATCATAATCAACAAAAACATTTTTTTCAATATCATTTGCAATATTTGTTATTGCGTTATAAACTTCTATCATCTCTAACCTTATGTTATAATTTTTTTTCCATTATATCTAAAACAAGCTTTTTACTATATCCTGTGCTTGGCTTTGGATCATTTTTAGATGTTCTTTATCTATAAAGCTTTCAGCATATATTTTATATACATCTTCTGTCCCAGATGGTCTTAAAGCGCACCAACCATTTGCTGTATTTATCTTTAGACCACCTATTTTTTCACCATTACTAGCAGTTGTAATGATAGATTCTATCTTTTCATTGGCTAATCTATCAACCTTTATATCATCTGGTGTTAAGTTTTTTAGCTTTTGTTTTTGTTCAAAGTTTGCAGGTGCGTCTATCCTTGCATAGATAGGATTTCCATGTTTTTCAACTAGTGTATCATAATACTCCCCTGCATCCATCTTTGTACGTGCTAAAATCTCAGCAGATAAAAGATTTAAAATTATTCCATCTTTATCTGTACTCCAAACATTTTTATTAAATCTTAAAAAACTAGCTCCAGCACTCTCTTCTCCACCAAAAAACACCTCTCCATCATTAAGTGGTTTTACAAACCATTTAAACCCTACAGGGGTCTCTAAGACATTTTTATCATTATCATTTGCCACTCTATCTATCATAGAGCTACTTACAAGTGTTTTACCTATACCTAAGCCATCAAATTCTCTATTTTTTGAAAGATAATCTATGGCTACACTTAAATAATGATTTGGATTTAAAAGACCTTTGCTTTTTGTAACTATTCCATGTCTATCAAAATCAGTATCATTACCAAAGGCTATATCAAACTGATCTTTCAATCTTATCAATCCAGCCATTGCATAAGGGCTTGAACAGTCCATTCTTATTTTACCATCTTTATCACAATGCATAAATGAAAAAGTAAAATCAGCATGATCATGGAAAATCTCCATATCAAGATCATATCTATCTTTTATAGCATGGTAATAGTTCATCCCAGATCCACCCATACAATCTGCACCTATTTTTAAATTAGAACTTTTAATAATATCCATATCTATAACATTTTTCAAATCTTCAACATAAGGTGTCATAAAATCATACTCTTTGATACACTCTTGCTGTATAGCTTCATCTATATCAAGATATATCACACCATCCAAGTTATTTTCTAAATACTCATTTGCTTTAGTCTGAATCCAATTTGTGATATCAATATCAGCAGGACCACCATCAACTCCATTGTACTTAAATCCACCATCACTTGGTGGATTATGAGATGGAGTGATAACTATACCATCACTATTTTTATGATTTAAAATCGCATAAGATATTACAGGCGTAGGTGTATATTCAAAATTTGCAGAATAACAAACATCCACATCATTTGCAGCTAATACCTGAAGTGCCGTTGTATGTGCAGGAGTTGAAAGAGCATGTGTATCCATACCTATAAAAAGAGTTCCGTCTATATTATTCTCTTTTCTATAATCAATAACAGCTTGAGTTACTGCTAAAATATGTGCTTCATTGAAACTACCTTTTAAACTACTTCCTCTATGTCCTGATGTACCGAAACTTATTTTTTGTGTTTCATCGCTTA
>JAYEOQ010000071.1:0-4060 GCA_034723215.1 Campylobacterota bacterium
TCATTGAATCATTAACCATTTTACTGAAGTTCATTTGTAGTGTGTTGTCTAGCTTATAATCTACAAAATACATTATTTTATTTTCTATATGAAAGTTAAATTGATATTTTAAAGGGTAGTCATCAAAAAGTTTATATGATATAAATAGATCAGGTGAAATTCCTCTAAATTTTACACCAACTCTTGATTTACCTTTTGTAAGTCCTAAAAGATATCTATTGTGTTGGTTTACATTATCAATTGAATTATTTTCATTATAGTTTTCAAGAGTTAATTTATAGTTATCTCTTAATCTTGGAAACAATAATCTAATCCGTAATTTTAAATTATTATAAGAAGGTGTGCTTTTTTCAACTACTGATGCATAAGATAATTCACCAGAGAGTAAAGTTTTATTCTTAACCTTATAATCTTCTCTACTTATAGCTTTATCTAAATAATCTGAAGTAGTATATAAATAGTTTTCAACAATTTCATGTGTCTTATCAATATAATCTGAATTGGCATTTAGCATACTACTTAGACAAAAAAGTAAAATAAAATAAAATTTAATTTTTCTCATTATATTTTAGCATCTTTTATGCTATCATGAGCAACTGCAGGCTTACTAGTCCATAGTTTAAATATATCACAAGCTACTTTTGTACCTTCTCCATTTGCAATAGCAAACATGGTTTTAGCACCAGATGCTAATCCCACAACATATAAACCATCTTTTATTTTATTGTTTTGATTTTTTAAGCATATTTTATTTGGTTTCATTATGTTGTTATGTGGTAATACTTCTACATCATCACATTCTATATCAAATTTATGCATCCCTGTTGCGATTACAACAATTTTAGATATATAAGTAGTATCTTTTGTTATTACTTTATAAGTTTCATTTAGCTTTTCAATTTTTATTACTGTGCTATTTACAGTATCACAACTATTAAAATTTTTAAGTTGTTTTTCCATATTTGATAATAGTTTATCTCCACCTATACCAAAATCGACACCAGTAAGATTAAAGAAACTTGCTTTTAATATATCACTGTTATTGTCATCTATCATTAAATACTTTTTATCTTTTGCCCATTCAAATTTATCTTCAACAGAGGTTAGTGTTAATGCTGTCCCATACCCTGCTGCACCACCACCTATAATTATTACACTATACATTATCTACTACCTTTATATTATCTCTTAGTTATTGTACCATAATTTTACTATTTAAATCAAAGTGATAATAATTATCATTTTAATAATTGTTTAAGTTGATAATGGTTATCATTTCTTAAATATAAATTTAGGAATTAATATGAAGCTATCAGATCTATTGAAGAATCAAAAGGCAACGATTGTTAAAGTAGAGTGTTCAAACGAATTAAAACAAAGATTTTATTCATTTGGTATCATAAAAGGTGCCGTAATTGAGGTAGAAGCTATTAGTTTAGCAAAAAATACTATTGAAATCTTAGTAGAAGATACATCTATAGGTATTAGAGTTGAAGAAGCTAAAACTATTGAAGTGGAGATAATATAATGCAACCAATGAGAATAATACTAGCAGGGCAGCCAAATGTAGGAAAATCATCACTTATAAATGCGATGTCTGATTCTCGACTAAAAGTTGGAAATTTTAGTGGTGTAACTGTTGAAAAAACAGAGATTTGTTTTGAACACCATTGTCACCAAATAGAGATGATAGATTTACCAGGAACATATAGTGTAAATGGTTTTTCGCAAGAGGAAAAAGTAGCAAGAAATTATCTTTTAAATGAAGAGTATGATGTTATAATAAATGTTATAGATTCTACTCACTTAACTAGGAATTTACTTTTAACTTTAGAGTTATTAAATTTGAATAAAAAGATGGTAATTGCTTTAAATATGTATGATGAAGCTAAAAAAGATGGTATCTATATTGATGCTAAACAGATTGAGGCTATTACTGGTATACCAACTATTGCAGTATCTGCAAATACCAAAGAGGGGATTGATGAACTTCTTGATACAGTTCATCATATTTATGATGATGAAAAAAGATTAAAATCAAACATTAGTTATAGTGATATAGTAGAAAATGGAATTTTTAAGATTAAAGAGTTTCTAGATAGTAAAAACTATAAATATAATGATTTAGATAGTAGAGAGATGGCAATTAAGCTTATTATTGAAGATAAGGTATTTTATAAAGAGATTCATGACAAACCAATTTTTATGGAACTTCAACCATTTGTAGTAAAAGAGGTAAATCATATATATAAATACTACGAAACAAAAGATATATTAGAAATACAATCACAAGAACATCATGCTATTGCAAGAGGTATTAGAGCTGAAACTTTAAAAAGAGATGATAAAAGACCAGCTAAAAAATTAACAAAAAGAATTGATGACATACTTATAAATAAATTTGTAGGAATCCCTATATTTTTATTTTTTATGTGGGGACTATTCCAACTTACTTTTGAATTGGGTGCAATACCAATGGATTATATTGATGCAGGATTTGGATGGCTTGGTGATGCTGTAGGTCAAAGTATATCTCATGAGGGGCTTCGTTCACTTATAGTTGATGGTATTATTGCCGGTGTTGGGGCAGTTGTATTATTTCTTCCAAATATTATCATACTTTATATAGGTATAGCACTACTAGAAACAACTGGATATATGAGTAGAGTCGCATTTTTACTTGATGGGTTTTTTCATAAATTTGGACTACACGGTAAAAGTTTTATCCCTTTAGTTACTGGATTTGGTTGTTCTGTTCCGGCTTATATGGCTACAAGAACATTGAAAAATGAGAAAGATAGACTTATTACGCTATTTATAATTGGGTTTATGAGTTGTGGTGCTAAACTTCCTGTATATGTTTTATTTGCAGGGGCATTTTTTGCACCAGAAGTTGCTGGTAATGTATTGTTTTATATCTATATTGCAGGGGCACTACTAGGTCTTGTTATGGCAAAAGTTTTAAGAGTTACTGTATTTAAAGGTGATGATGAACCATTTGTTATGGAGATGCCAAAATACAGACTTCCAACATTGAAACTTATATATATGATAGTATCACAAAAGGCTTGGTCATATTTAAAGAAAGCAGGTACATTTATTTTAGCTGCTACTATTTTAATATGGTTTGCTTCAAACTATCCAAAACATGAAAGTGGTGATGCTACATTACAATTAGAACATAGTTATTTAGGACAAACTGGAAAATTAAGTGAACCATTTTTCGCTCCACTTGGATTTGATTGGAAACTAGCGGTTGCACTTGAAACAGGTTTAGCAGCAAAAGAGGTTGTTGTAGCAACTTTAGGAATACTTTATAATGTTGGAGATGATGTAGATGAAGAATCTGATAAATTATTAAGTGCCATTAAAGAACAAGTTCCATTTGCAACAGCAGTATCATTTATAGTATTTGTAATGATATATTTACCATGTTTTGCAGCATCTATGGTATTTGCAAAAGAAGCTGGCGGATATAAATATTTAGGATATTTATTCCTCTTTACAACCGCAGTAGCTTGGATAATGAGTTTTATAGCTTATAATATAACTTTAGCTATCATATAGCTATGTTTATACTAATACCTACAATTATCATTTTTTTATGTTTATCTTATTTACAATTAAATGATAATGTAGCTATATATACACAAGTTGTTTTATATATAATAATGATAATAACAGTTTTAATATCATTATCATTATATAAAAAAGTAAAAAAAGATATGAGTTTACAAGATATCAACTCAATTAAAATAGAGATACAAAGATTAAATGATAAGTTAAAAACTCAAAAAGATGAAAAAATAAAATTAGGTTTAATAAAAAAAATAGAAATATTAAAAGAAGAAATAAAAAAACACAACTAATAATACTAAAACACCAGCTTTAAACAGCACTAATAAAGATATGTAAAAAAGAATAAAATTTCAACAAAAAAAGAATCCCAAAATTTAAGCAAACTTTAATCGTAAACCCTTGACATAAAGAAGAAAACCCATTATAATCCCATCCACAAAACAAGCAGACAAACACAAAGAGATTTGTAGATAGAAGTTTG
>JAYEOQ010000072.1:0-4012 GCA_034723215.1 Campylobacterota bacterium
ACAAAACCTAGAAAGGAACAAGTGACCCACGAAATTTTTAAGCCTAAAAGAGCTAAAATGTAGTGGTTATAAAAAGAAGTTAGCAAGCTGCCTGAGGGTCATTGTCCCTTAAGTCAAGCGTTAGGTTTTAGTCTTATAAAAGATTTAGCTATTCATTATAAATTAACATTAGGAAAAGAAAAATGAGAAAACTAGCATACAGTTTAGGAGCAATAATTATTACAATTGGATTAACAGGATGCGGTGGAGGTGATTCAGGAGGTTCAAGTACTTCATCTGCTTCGCAAAATCCAACACCAACAGATGTAACAGTTGAAAGAGGTAAAGTATATGATGCTACTGTTGTGGATTCTGAAAACAACACAGGAATACAAAAACTAGGTGAAAATGTATATACATTTTCAGATACACCTAAATATCCCGTAACAGTTACAGGTGGTTGGATTGATGTAGATAATGATGGTGTTAAAACATTAGAGGATACGGAACTATCACTTACAATGAAATCTTATTCTACAAATGTAACACCTATTACAACATATATTGCAGATGTGAATTCAAGTGTAAGAGAAAGTAAACTAGATGAACTAGCTACAAAAACTGGAGTTAGTATTGAAGAATTAAAAAAATTACCATCTACTGGCTCAAGTGATGCAATGTTTGTTCAAAATGCTATTTACAAACAAATAAAATTAAATGATGATAATGTAACCAATGTAGATTTAGATGAAGTAAAAACTAATTTTGATACATTTTCAATAACAGCATCACAAAGTCCAGACAAAACAGGAATAGACTTATCAGTTTTAATTGAAAAAGAAGTTGTATCAAATTTAACAACAGCAGGAAAAATCACTTTAGTTAATGATGAAGATTTAGTTAATAACAAAATCATAAATGATATATTATCAACAATGAATGGTAGAAATTTACCTGATGAATTAAATGGAGCAACAGTAGTTTTTAATCCAGCTGTAGCTAAAGATGCAACAGTAGAAATACAAACATATGATGTAACAATTACCGTTACAAAAGGTGAACAAAGCGATACTAAAACATTTACTGAAACGGTAAGTGCAGATGCTGTACTTGTTGAACAACAAGAAAATAAGCAAATAGTCGATAATATTTTAAATACAATATCAAATAGAACATTACCTACAGATTTACAAGGTACAAATGTTGCATTTAATCCATCAATAGCTAAAATAGCTATAGAAACTGAACAAACATATGATGTAACGATTACCGTTACAAAAGGTGATCAAAGTAATACAAAAACATTTACTGAAACTGTTGAAGCAGATCCAAATGAAGCACCAGTTGCAAATGCAGGTGTAGATCAAAAAGTTTATTATACAGATAGTGTAATACTTAGTGCATCATCAAGTAGCGATGATGGAGAAATAGTGAGTTATGAATGGAAAGAAGATACAGCTGTACTTTCTAGTGATATGAATTTTACTAAAACAGATTTTAGTGTAGGAGCACATAATCTAGTATTACAAGTTACGGATGATGGTGGGAAATCTACAACTGATGAAGTTGAAATAGTGATTTTCAATAATTTTACAGATATTTTACCAATGGATGAAACTGGTGGAATGAAAAGTGTGTCCTCATTTAGTAATGGTGGCTTATCAACAATAACTCTTGGGGCAGGAAGTCAATTATATTTTAAAATTACAAATGATATGAATAGAAACTATACAGTTTCAAAATTTGAGATAATTAGCACATACAATGGTGCAGACACAATAAGAGTTAGTTCTACTGACTTATCATTACTGAGCAATGGGACTCTAAATAAAGATGAAGTAATTAATGTAGGATTTACATTAACTTCATCTCAAACTGCAAATTACTGGATAGGTAAATATACTTTAACAGATGTAACTACAGGAGATACATTTACAAATAGTTTTAAATGGAATGGAACAACTTGGTAATAAAATAATATAGTGGAAAATTCCACTATATTATAATTTTGTATTTTTTTAGATATAATAATTGTATTAAATCCAAAAGGATACATATGCAAGTGGCAGTAAATTTTCAAAATGAAACAATAGCACAAAAAGTTTTATGGATGTTAGAACATTTTAAAAATGATGGTGTAGAAGTTGTAAGATTAGATAATACAGATGATGAAATTATAAATAACTTTAAAGATGGATTAAATGAAATACACCTTATAAATCAAGGAGAATTAAATTCAAGACCAGTTCAAGAGTTTTTGAATGAATTATAAAATTGATACTATTCCTAGATTTGAAAAAGATGTTAAAAAACTAAAAAAGAAATTTCCTAAAATCAAAAATGATTTAGTTAAATTTATAAATGAATTATCATTAAATCCAGAATTAGGTATAAATTTAGGTGAAAATATTTTTAAAGTTAGAGTTCCAAACTCTTCAATCCCCACAGGAAAAAGTGGAGGATTTAGAATCATAACTTATTATAAAAAAGATGATACTTTATATTTAGTAACTATCTATTCAAAAACTGAACAAGATAGTATTTTAACTGATAAATTACAACAAATAGTAAAAGAAGAAATAAAACAAAACAAAACTAGCTTTTAAGTAGTGGCAAACCTAACAAATCGTAGAAATCTAACAAGGCTATACTGCGAAAATATCGAGCTTTTATCTTCTAAAGTTAGTTGAATAGTAAGTCTAATTTTTACTGAGTTATATCGCCTTGTCGCTTAACTCAGGCGTTATATCAAAAAAGGAGTGTGAAGATGGAAAAACCAAAATGTCCAAATTGTGAAAACAATGAATATGTTATTTTAGTTTCAACTGGAAAAACAGTAGGAACTGTAGCAGGTGGAGTTGCTGGAGGTGTCGCAGGATATGGTGGTGCGGCAGGAGGTGCTGCTGCTGGAGCAGCAATTGGTTCAATTGTTCCTGGTATTGGAACTGCTGTTGGTGCAGTAACTGGTGGTATTATGGGAGCACTGACTGGTGCGGGTGTTGGTTCAGTAGCAGGAAATAAAGTTGGTGAGTTAGTCGATGAGTCTCGCTCATTATTTAAATGCAACAAATGCGAAAAAGAATTTAATGGATAAAAGATGATTGCACCAAAACCATTTAAGCATAAGTGTTCTGAATGCGGACACACTAAAATAGTAAAACCAAAAAGTGATGTTTTAAACCCTACAGATTGGATTAAAATTTGCCCAAAATGTAAGGCTGAAATGACAAAACAAGAATTAAATATTTTTGAAAGATTTTTATATACAAGGAAATGATTTGATACAAAAAGCTTTAGAATCAGAAAATTATGATTATATTACAGCATTAGCGATGGCAGACGTTTTTTTTACTACAGGCATATCATTATTAAAATATAAAAAACCTAGTGCAATATTTGCAGGAGCAACAAATTTAGGTTTATCAATTGAAATATATTTAAAATCTTTAATTGTAATGGAAGGGAACAGCAAACCTAATAATCATAAACTTTGCGAACTTTATAGATTACTTTCAGGTGATTTAATAAAAATAATAGAAAAAAAATACAAAGAATTCAACGGAGCTGACTCAGATAATGATATATTTTTCATTAGAGGAAGAAAAGAAAATTCTGATAGTAGTGAAAACAACTATTCACCTCATAACCCAAGTGCAAATATATCTGAACTATTGAAACAGCATAAAAATATGTTTATAACCTTTAGATATATGTCTGAAAAAGGTAGAAGTGATGAATGGGAACATTTTATATTAGAATATGAAAATATAAAAATACTAATTGATATTTTAAAAAATACATCATACAATTTTCTTTCAGAAGAACAAACAGAACAAATAAGCAAGATATAACAAGTACTTGGAGAGAAATAGGAAGCCAAAGCGCGGCTTCCTATTTCTCAAGACAGTCGTTATATACACAAAGGAACATACAAGTAAAATGAATTTAAAATGTACAAAAAAACTATTAGATATATTAAAAATAAAGAATCCAAATAATTTTAAAATACCAAATACAAATGAAGATATTGAAA
>JAYEOQ010000073.1:0-3928 GCA_034723215.1 Campylobacterota bacterium
CATATCTTTTTCAACTTTTCCTATTGCTTGTTGAATTTTAATTTTACTATTATCGTTGTTATATTCGATACTCATTCTCATATAACCCTCTTCCATCTTTACATCTGCACACATATCTCTTGACATTATTTATCCTTTTATTTAGTATTTGCTTTATCTTCTAATGTTTCTCTATCATTTTCATAGTTAACAATATGTTTTGAGAACACCTCTAGCCAATTCCAATATGATTGAATATGTTTATGTTCAACTTTATCTTCTATATTTCTTAGAACCTCTTCCCAACAACCTAACCACTCTATTCTTGCTTTATCAGGAATTGAAAACATCTCGTGTAATTTTACTTGATCAAAATCACCACCAAATCGTGAAATATATCTATCATCTCCTCCACATAACATCATAAAATAAGAACCATTTCTTTTTTTGATTAGTTTTATCTCTTCTTCATCATCTGGAAAAAAGTGAGCAATATCACTATCTAAAACAATTCCGTAAAACTCATCAATCATTTTAGTAAAACCAGCTACTGTTAACTGCTCTAAAAACTCTTTATTTGGATTTGTCACTTCTGGTCTTTCACCCATAACTGCATTTGTATAATAATAATCTACCATTTTAACCCTTATATATTTTATTAAATTCTCTGATGATAACAAAAAACTACTGAGATATTAATGAACTAAAATTATCCTAGTTGATTAATTATTTAATGGATGAAAACTATTAATTGTTTCTTTTAAATGGCGTTGTTCTATGTGAGTATATATTTGTGTAGTTTCAATATTTGAATGTCCAAGCAACTCACTAACTACCATTAGATCTGCTCCACCTAAAATTAGTGATGTTGCATAAGAGTGTCTAAATATATGAGGAGATACATCATAATATTTTTTTGTTATTTTAAATACAGATATTCTACTAAGTGGTGTACCTTTATAGTTTAAAAATAAAAAATCACTCTTTTTATCCAATGCTTCAAAATATTTATTTAAAGCTTCTATAGCAATAGATGCAATTGGAACTACCCTTTGTTTAGATCCTTTTGCATATACAACTTTAACCCAATTTTCATTTATATCATTTTTCTTTATCGTTAATAATTCACTTACCCTTACACCAGTGGCATACAAGAAAAGAATAATTGCATAATCTCTTAAACCAATTAATTTTGTTCTATCTATTAATTCTAAATTAGTCATAATTGATTTAGATGTTAAATACTTTGGTAAAGTTGCTGGTATTTTAGAAAATGAAGCTTTTGGTTTTATAACATCATCGTACTGTTCATCACAAAAAGTATAAAAAGTATTAATACTACTAAGGTGTCGATTTTGTGTTCTTGGGTTTTTTATAGTGATAAGATATTGAAGTAGATCTTCACTAGTAGAGTTTAGTAAAGATTTCTTTTGAGAGATTAAAAAGATTTCATAATCTTTTATATCTCTTAGATAAGCATCTATAGTATTAGATGCCAGTGACCTAATAATAGTAAGATGCTCTCCAAAAGCAGAAATTAGTTCAGACATTACTTTAAAGTTATTGATTTATCATCAAAATAAAGTTTATCTCCTATACTAATTACTTTTTTATCTTCATCAAAAGAGAAATCAAATATTTTAACATCTTCCAAATCAGAATTAAATCTTATTAAATATTCATTTGACTCTAGTGCATATATATATTCACCTGCACCTAAAGCATGGAATTTTGCAAATTTAAATTTTTTTCTTTTTATTATCTGCAACTCTTTATTAAGTTTTATAACCTCTCCATCTAGTGTTGAGATAATTATACTCTTATTGTTGATAATTACATTTTTTATATCAAAATCTTTTATATTTACTCTACCACTCACAAATGTAAATAATTTTGATGGTGTTGCAGCTACAAGTGTATCATCAATAGATGATAAATATATAATATTATTTATTTTACCTCTAGGGTCAATATTCATTGTTTTTATTATACTTTTTTTAGCAATATCAACAACTATAACTTTTCCATCAAGTGTTGGATACAATATAACTGTATCAAGAAAAATTGGATTTGCTATTTTTATATCGTTTACTAGTGATAAAGTGAAATACTCTTTAAAATATTTCTGCTTTAATTTTTTATCATATAGCATAATTGAGTTATCCACAAAACAAAGTGCGATTAAGTTATCTTTTACAGATGCAGAGATAATATTTTTATCAAAAGCAAACTCTTCTATAGAACCTTTATTTTGAATTAAAAGTTGCCCTTGACTATCTGCACCTATTATAACACCATCATTGTTATTGATAAATTTAAAACCATTTTTAATACTATTTGTTGTAATACCATCAGCAGATATAAACTTATAATCCTCTAATGTTGCACCATTTGCATTAAAGTCAACTATCTCATAGTCGTTATAACTTACTTCAGATTGATAATCTCCATTTGTATCTTCTGGCTCAAAATATTGTCTCGAACTACATCCAGAGATAAATAATGCAATAACTAATACTAAATATATATTTTTCATAAACACCCTACTTTGTCAATAGATAATGAGAAAGCATATTTGATAAAGTTGCAACTGTAGACTTTTCAGATATAAGCATTAAGCTCTCTTTTGCATCTTGATATTTACCATTTTGTGTTTGTATTAGTGCTTTATTAAATAGTGCAAAATCTTTTAATAAAAAGTTTTGTTTTTGTGAAACAGCAGATATATCATCAATACTATTTTTTTCAATAGCTTTTGAATATACAGATAATTCATTTAAAAACTCTACATTTATATCTTTATTTTTATCACTCATATATACTGCTATATTATATAACTTTTTATTATTAGCTTGTAGATATTCTAAAGCATTTTTATCTTGTGGGTTTTCTAAAATAAGATTAAACATCTCATTATCTTTTATTTTATTTTGTTCACCCATATAATTTGATACAGATAGTCCAATAAAAGCAAGAATTATAAGAGATACACCCCCTATTATCATCATTTTATATTTTTTATAAAATTGTTCTAACTTAAAAGTATTTTCCATCAAACTCTCTTGAGCAGATACTTCATCTTTTATATAGTTAATATTCTCTTTTAAACTCATTGATATAATCCCTTTGTATTAAATAGCTAAGATTATACCTAAATAGGCTTAATGAAAAACTTATAGTGTTATTGTAAATTCTGCTCCATTATACTTTTCCCCTTTATACTCATATCTATCATTGTTAGCTTCAATAGTTCCACCCATACCGTCAACTATTAAATTATATGTCGCATGAAGACCAAGACCTGTACCTTGAGATTGATGTTTTGTTGTAAAGTATGGTTCAAATATTTTATCTATTATCTTTTCTGCTATTCCTCCACCATTATCTTTTATCTTTATAACTGCTTTTTTATCTTTTTTCATAGTTGAGATAAAGATATATTTTTTATTTATTGCTTTTTCTTCTAATATATCTTTTGCATTATTGAATATATTTATTAAACATTGAGTTAATTTATTTTGATGATTATCTATCTGTATCCCATTTTGTAAATTTAATATTACATCTATATCACATATTTTAATAGAACCTTCTACTAAATGTAAAAAAGAATCTATCTCATCACTTAAATTAAATATAGTTTTTTCTCTATTATCTTTAATAAACTTTCCAAAATTATCAATTGTTTCTAAGAGGTATTGAGTATTACTATTTATTGAATTACACGTCTCAAAAAAGACCTTATCTGTAAGTATATTATGCTCTTTTTGAATCATCATACCTGTAACTCCAGTTGATATTACAGATAGAGGTTGTCTCCACTGATGAGCTATATTTCCTATCATCTCTCCCATAGCTGCAAGTTTTGATTGTTCAAATAAAAGTTTATCTTTCTTTTTAAGTTCTGATATATTCACAAATGTAGATAGTCTTATTTTTTGACCATTAT
>JAYEOQ010000074.1:0-3901 GCA_034723215.1 Campylobacterota bacterium
ATTTAATAGCAATGAGAATACAATATGGCACTCTAAAATAGACTTAAATATCGAACATGGAAAGATTGTACTACCAATACAACCAACACTAAGAATAGGTACACCTATACTAGTTGATGGTATAAAAAAAGGTATATTAATAATAAATATAGAGATGGTTCCATTTTTAAATAAACTACAAACTGCTAGTATTTTTAATATTTATCTTATCGATAGTGATGGCAATTTCTTAGTTCATCCTAATGAAAATTATTCATGGAGTAAATATTTAAATAGAGATATTACAGCATTTGATTATTTTAAAGAATTAAAAAAGAATATGCTATTAAAAAATGAGATAATAATAGATAATCTTTATATCAATAATACAACATTTAAAAATGATGAAAATCTAAAAATAATAATAGAAACAAAGAAGTCAAAAATAATAGATGAATTAAATGAAAAAGCAAAGAACCGTTTATATTGGTTGTTTTTACTTGTTTTAATTATTGTTGCTATAGGTTATATAGTTTTTAAAAGAAGACATATTCAACTAATTATACAGCATAATGATCAGTTAGAGATTCAAAAGCAAAAAATACAAAATATATTAGATACCCAAAACTCAATTGTTATACTTACAAACGGTAAATTTATTCTAGAATGTAACCAAATGTTTTTAGATTTCTTTGGATATAGTAAATTATCTGAATTTACTGATAAATACGAATGTATATGTGATTTTTTTGAAGCAGATGAGCATCATAATTATTTACAAAAAGATATGGGTGATCTGATATGGACTGAATATCTTTTATCACATAAAGATAAAGTGCATAAAGTCAAAATGACTGATAAAGATAAAAAAACCTATATTTTTCAAGTTAACGCAAAAATATATAATATAAATAATGATCAACAAGATAATTTAATAACATTTAGTGATGTAACAGAACTAGAAAATTTAAATGATTATCTAGAAGATAGAATTGAAATAGAGGTAGAAAAAAACAGAGAAAAAGATAAGCAAAAATTAGATTCTATGAGTGAGATGATAGGAAATATAGCACATCAGTGGAGACAACCTTTATCGGCAATATCAACAGCATCAAGTGGTATACTAGTAAAACAAGAGTTTGGTATACTTGAGGATAAAGATTTAGCAGATACTATGAATACTATTAATAATACTGCACAAAAATTATCAAAAATAATTGATAGATTTGGAAACTTTATAAAAGGTGATACTCACAAAGAGGAGTTTAACTTAAGTGATAAAATTTTAGAATCTATATCATTAGATAGTTTAAATAGTAAAAATAGTAATTTAACTTTTGTTAAAAATCTAGACACTGATTTGGTTATTGATAATTATCCAAATGCATTTATTGAGATAATTAGAAATATTATAAATAACTCAAAAGATGTTTTATTAAAAAATGAAGAGATAGAGCCTAAATATATTTTTATAGATACATATAAAAAAGAGAATGATTTATTTATAACTGTAAAAGATAATGGTGGTGGGATAGATGATGATATATTACCTAAGATTTTTGAAGCATATTTTACTACAAAACATCAATCACAAGGTACTGGATTGGGATTATATATCACATACTCTTTGGTTACAAATACTATGGGTGGTGAGATTGATGTTAAAAATGTTGAGTATGATTATGATAAACAGATTCAAAAAGGTGTATTATTTAAAATAAAATTACCAATTATATAATCATATATAGATAAATAGTTAGGTACAATACTAAAAAGAAAAAGAAGATAGAATTGAATAAACTAATAGTTGTAAACAAACCAGTATTTGTAAGCTCAAACTCCTATTTAAAAAAAATAAAATGGAAACACAAGAATAAAAAAGCAGGTTTTAGTGGTACACTTGACCCTTTTGCTTGTGGATGTTTGATAGTTGCATTTGGTCAATATCCTAAACTTTTCAGATACCTTAAAAAAACTCCAAAAACTTATAGAACAACAATATGGCTTGATGTTCTAAGTAACTCTCTTGATATAGAAAATATTGAACATCAACCAAAAAATAAAGAATTAAATGAATCTGATATTAAAAAAGAGTTAAGTGGACTTGTGGGTTCTTTAGATTATCTTCCTCCTAAATACAGTGCTAAAAAAATTGATGGAAAAAGAGCTTATGATCTAGCTAGAGCTGGTGAAGACTTTGAGATGAAAAGAGTTACATCAGAAGTTTATGATGTAAAGTTTATCAACTACAACCACCCTTTTATATCTTTTGATATAACTGTTAGTGAAGGTAGTTATATAAGAAGTATGGCTCAAATTTTACTTGATAGACTTGGTGCTATTGGAACTCTTAGCTATCTAAAAAGATTAAATGAGGGTGAGTTTTTCTTTGATGAAGAGAAAGAGTTAAATCCTTTAGAGTATATAGACCTACCATCAAATAACTACACAGGCACAAAAGAGTGGTTTGATCTGGGTAAAAAACTAGATATCAACTATTTTGAGACTAAAGATGATGGGGAATATCTAATACCATTTGATACATTTTTTGCAATAGTAGAGATAAAAAACAATGAGATAAAATATGTACTTAATAAGGTGTTGTTAAATGACTAAAAAATCTTATGCAAAAGTAAATATATTTTTAAAAATAGCTGGAAAAAGAGATAACTATCACGAACTTGTATCAAGATTTGTCCGTGTAAAAAATCTTTTTGATATTATAAAATTTGAAGAGGGTTGTTTTAAAGAGTTTACTTTAGAGGGTGGTTTTGGTTGTGATACAAAACAAAATACTATCTATAAAGCCTATTTAAAGCTATGTGAAGTTTCAAGTAAGGTTCAAGAACTATTTAAGAATACTAAAGTAGTAGTAGAAAAAACTATACCAGAATTTGCAGGTCTTGGTGGTGGAAGCAGTAACTGTGCTACTTTTATGATTATGGTAAATGAGGCTTGTAATCTTGGACTTTCTAAAGATGAACTTTCACAAATAGGAGCAACTATTGGAGCTGATGTACCATTTTTTATATATGAGTATGATAGTGCAAATGTTACAGGAATAGGGGAGATAGTAGAAAAGTTTGATGAAGAGAGTTTAAATATTAAAACTTTTACACCTAAAATAGAGTGTAATACAGGTGCGATTTTTACAGCATTTAGAGATAAGTTTTATAGTGAAGTTTCACAAGGTGAAGCCAATAAACTTTTAAATATGAAGAGCATAGATATATTGAAAAATTTAACTATTGAAGAGGCAAATGATTTGTATGCTCCAGCTGTGGATATTTATCCAGAGCTAAAAAATATAGAAAAAATTCAAAATTCAAAATTCAAAATTCAAAATTATTTTAGTGGCAGTGGCAGCAGCTTTTTTTATATAAAATCATAAAACTTAACAAACTGCAATTTTTTTAAATAGAAGTCAATTTTTTTGTTAAACTACATTTATGAAAACAATAAATGAACTTAACAATTTTGATAAACCAAGAGAAAAGTTACTAAAAAAAGGTGTAAAATCTTTAAAAGATTATGAGCTAGTAGCTATACTTTTAGGTAGTGGTATAAAAGGTAAAGATGTTATAAAACTCTCTAAAGAGATAGTAAAATTATTTGAAGATGATTTTCACTCTTTAAATCTTGATAAACTTTTACAAATACATGGTTTAGGAGTAGCAAAAGCTAGTCAAATTATATCCTCAATAGAACTATCCAAACGATACCTTATCAAACAAAATAAAAAAATATCAAGTGCTTTGGATGTATATGAGGAGTTAAAAGAGTATAGAGATAAAAAGCAAGAGTATTTTTTAACTATATATCTTGATGGAGCAAATCATATATGCGAAACAAGAATCATAACAATAGGCACTCTAAATCAAAGCTTAGTACACCCAAGAGAAGTTTTTGCACCAGCAGTTGA